>JANNYL010000607.1:0-9593 GCA_031410075.1 Flavobacteriales bacterium | reverse complement strand
ACCATCTTCGACCTCACAAAGCACTCGGTTACCGGCCGCCTGTGCCCATCCAACTCTAACCAAAATGCCCCTGAGACCTCCAGTTATCACTGGCCCGACTTTAGGGGAAGCTTACACTTCGTCTTCATTACCGATCAACTCCTTTCCAGTACAAGGTATCTGGGATCCTAGGCTGGTTCGAAGCAATTCGATTTTGGCAGATAGAACGCTGTTAAAAGCAAAAGACCATTTCTGCTCCCATACTTTCGCCCCACGATGTCGAAGAAGATCCTCATTACTGGTGGCGCTGGTTTTATTGGAAGCGCCCTCAGCAAGTATTTACAGGAAGAAGGTCACGAGGTTTTCGTGCTCGATAATTTGAGCTTTGGGCGGCGAGAACTTGCTGGCGTTCCCGATGCGCGATTCTTCAACGCTGATATCCGTGATCGCTCGGCTACGCAGCGTGTGCTCGATGAGACAAGGCCGAACATCGTGCTCCACTTGGCGGCCATTCACTTCATCCCTTATTGCAATGCGCACCCTGCCGAAGCGGCGGACATCAACATCAACGGAACGATCAATGTGCTGGAGTCGGCCGGTATGAAGGGCAGTGTTGAGCAGGTGTTCGTGGCCAGCACGGCCGCGGTTTATCCAGTTGCCAACGGCGCCATGGACGAGAAGAACGATCTGGGGCCGATGGACATCTATGGCACCACGAAATTGGCTACTGAGAAGATCGCCAGCGAGTTCCACTTGCGTACGAAGATGCCGGTGATCGTTGGTCGTTTCTTCAATGCCTTCGGCCCGAACGAGACGAACCCGCATCTTTTTCCCGAGATACAGAGGCAGGTGCTCTGTGGTGCACGCACATTGAAACTCGGCAACCTCGATCCCAAACGCGACTACATACACACCGAGGATATGAGCCGTGCCATGAGCGCGTTGATCGCCAAGGGGATCAAGGGCTATGATACGTTCAACATCGGCCGCGGTATTGAATACAGCGTGCGCGAAGTTGTGGAGGCCTTTGAACGGCAATTGGGTGAGAAGCTCACGATCGAAGTAGACCCCGCTCGTGTGCGCAAAGTGGAGCGCATGCACTTGTTGGCCGATGTGCGCAAGTTGAAATCGGCCACCGGATGGGAGCCGAAGTGGGGGATCGATGAAGGGGTGGCCACGCTTTTGAAAGAGAATGTCAGCGTTTAAGCTGAAGGTGACGATCTGTACTGATGGCGTTTTTCCATACGCCATGGGTGGAATGCAACGGCATTCGAGGCTGCTTGCAGAACATTTGGCCAGAACTGGCGAGGTTGAACTCACGGTCATTCATCCACACGATGTACAGGTTTTCGATCCTGCGCTTGGCATCAAGGAAGTGCGCGTTGCAGACATTGATAAAAGCAAGTTCTACCTGCGTGAGTTGTGGCGATACAGCGAGCGGGTAGGAGAGAAGTTGGTTGAGTTGGAACCCGATGTGATCTTGTCGCAAGGATTCTGTGTTTGGAAGCGTATTGATCGGTTCACAGGTCGTTTGATCACACACCCACACGGCCTGGAGATGTTCCAGATGCTCACACGTAGGGAAAGGCTGTTGGGCTGGCCCTTCAGGGCATCCTTGCGCTACATCTTGCGCCATAGCAAAGCCTGTGTTTCACTTGGCGGAAAGCTTACGGATATCCTGCTTCAACAAGTAAAGGGATCGACGTGCGAGGTTGTCGTGTTGCCGAACGCTGTGGATGTTCCGCCACGTGATAGCTTCATACCCACCGAACCTACGAGCGCTGCTTCGAGCGATGTTGGGAAGTCACCGCTTCGACTTCTTTTCGTTGGTCGCTTCGCCTTCAACAAAGGCTTGGATCTTCTGATGGCCGTGGCTCAGCGACTTGTCAAGGATGGCAGGAAGGACCTGGTGGTCTTTGAACTAGCAGGTGACGGTCCGTTGCTTGCGCAATACCAAGAACAAGGGTGGCCTTCGAATGTAAAGTTGTTGGGTCGCGTGGACGATGCGCAATTGGAGAAGCTTTATGCTGCTTGCGATGCATTGATCCTTCCAACACGTTTCGAAGGCATGCCTACTGTAGTCCTCGAAGCCATGGCTCGGGCCAAGCCGATCATCGTGAGTGATGTGGGCGCCAGCGCCGAGTTGGTGAACATGCACAACGGCTACTTGCTTCCCCCTGGCGATGCTGATCAATTGTACAAGGCAGTTGTGGCGTTCTGCGGCCGGTCTTACGAAGTGCGCGCCAAAATGGGGGCGTACAGTTATGACCGTGTGAGCGAACGCTTCAGTTGGCCTCTCGTCACGAAGGCGTTCGTGACGTTCTTCAGTAAGATCGCGAAGTCGTCAGACCAATAATTCGCGGACGAAATCGGCCGTGATGTGATCGAGCATGTGCGCGCTCAGGTCAACGTTCACATCGATCCCGATCACACGTTCGCCGCTCATGATCCGAGGTAGGTCTTCAGCCAATTTGGCAACGGGGATCGAGACTCCTAACCGGCGAGAACTGATGGCTTCGCTCACTGCACCCTGTGCTCCCACATGGATCACTGGTCTACGCAGATGGAATATCTCCGTGAACTTGGTGCCGAGCAGGTCTTTGTTGAAACTGGGTATGAAGATCAATACCGCATCGCACTGGGCGATCTTGGCGAATACTTCAACCGCTGGCAATGGCGCGTGTATACGAATGTGCTCGTTCAGTGATCTCGACCTCAACAGATCCTGGTAACGATCCATTCCGTGTCCTGTGATGTACAGGTCCAGGTAAGTGTGTTCCCAAGCGACAGGATTGGAAGAGCGCAACGTTTCAAAGGCTCTCATCAGTTCTTCGAAGTACGCATCGGCCTCTTGCGCGCCGTACAGGCTACCTGCGTAGATCATCCGGAATTGGCCATCGTTGCGCGGTGGTTGAGGAGTGCCTAATTCGTCAGGGTCGATCGCATGCCCTAGTACGGAGCATTTCGTAGCATGTCCCGGATAGTGTTCGCGCAGATGATCGATCACGCTAGGATGAGGACTTGTGATCCGGTCAGCCTCTCGCATCATTTCCAGCTCCAGCTCGGCTTCGTAGGCCTGATCCTCGGCGCTCAGGGAACCGTGTCCGTATCCATCGTGCCAGGTCCACGGATCACGCAGGTCGCACACCAAATGGATCCCATGCTTCCGTTTCAGTTGGACACCATAATGGAACAAACGGAACGGAGCGCCTGTGATGATCACATTGCGGATGCCGTGTTCGTTGATCAATTGACTCGCGCTAGCCAGCAATTGATCCTGCCATAGAACCGTTTTGTCCAGCCAATTGCCTCTCGTAAGCATGGGTATCACCGTTTTCCAAAAGCGGTACAGCAACTTATCGGTGATCGATGTTAACGGCCGCTTGAACAACACGGTGGGATATCGCTGCGGCAATGGATGCACCTGGATGCCCGGGTTGGCCAGATCGGCGGTCCACAACGAACCTTTCAAATTTTCGGCGCCTGCACTATGGATCACATGCACCGGATGGCCACGCTTGGCCAATGCCTTGGAGAACTTGGCCCAACGACGACCACCGATGCCTTTGTACGGCGGAAAGGTGTGGCTGATGAGGAGGATCGGTTCGTTGGGGCGCATCGGGGGCGAAAGTATCGGCACGCAGCATCGGGTTGCTATTTCGATCATGGAGGGCGTTTCCTGCTTTCCGTTGATCATCCATAGCGGCAATTCCAGGGTTGAAGGATGCGTGTTAAAGAATAGTTCCAAGGGGCCTGCGGTGAATTGATCACCTGTCTGAGGAGAGCACTTACTTTCGCCAACCTTTTCACAGATGCGTCACGCGATCATTACTGGCGGTGCCGGATTCATCGGATCCCACTTGGCGGATCTCTTGCTTGCAGAAGGCGGATGGCGCGTTACAGTGATCGACAATTTCGATCCGTTCTATTCTCGCGCAGTGAAAGAGGCCAACATTGAAAAGCACAAGGCCGACCCTCATTTCCGCTTTGTTGAAGGCAGTATTCTGGATGACTCCGCGCTGGATGACATATTCATTGTTCCGGTTGAAATTATCGTTCACATCGCTGCAAAGGCTGGTGTGCGCCCAAGTATCGCTGATCCAATAGGCTATCATCAGACCAACGTGACCGGTACCTTGAAATTGCTGGAGCGTGCGCGGCATGGTGGTGTGAAGCATTTCGTCCTGGCCAGCAGCAGCAGTGTGTATGGTGTGGATCCGAACGTGCCATGGAAGGAGAAGGAGCGCGGTATTCAGCCGATCAGCCCTTACGCCGCTACCAAGCTCGCGTGTGAACAGTTCGCCCAGGTTTATGCACGGCTTCATGGAATGAAGGTGACGGCACTTCGTTTTTTCACTGTTTATGGCCCGCGTCAACGTCCCGACTTGGCGATCCACCAGTTCTTCCGCAAGATCGATGGAGGTACTCCGATCCAGCAGTTCGGAGATGGCGGCACCCGCCGCGATTATACCTATGTAGCCGACATCGTCAGTGGTGTTCGCGGGGCGATGGACCGTTCCCAGGGCGATGCTTTCGAGATATACAACCTCGGCAACTCGGACACCATAACACTGCGTGAACTCATCTCTTCGATCGAAGCCGAACTTGGCAAGACCGCCATTATCGATCGCCAGCCAGAACAGCCTGGCGATGTGCCCCAGACGTTTGCGGATGTGAGCAAGGCTGGCGCCCATTTCGGCTACAAACCCACCACGTCCATACGCGCTGGTTTGTCTCTTTTTCATCAATGGTTCGTGGCTTCGTACTCGGCGGTGCGCTAAGGCGCGCTCGGGCCCGGTACATTCGCCCCAAGTTGAACGTGGTTCGTTGAAACCACCGCTCGGATGCGCATTGTCGGAATCAGCAACAAGACCCGTTACTGGCAGCACTACTGCTTCAGCAACCCGCCCGATGGCTACCGCTATTCGCGCATGGTCGACCTGCCATGGCATGTTCTGGGTGTGAAGAACCAGTTCCTTTCGCATACCAAACTGTTCTTTCCACTGAAGCCTGCCGACCTTTATCACACGTACAACAGTGTGGTGGCCAACAGGCGTCCGTGGGTGATCGAAGTGGAGAGTTATTTACCGCGGTACAAGCCGATGTCCGAAAGACACCCGCTCTACAAATGGGGCCAGCGACGATTGGCCAGTGATGATTGCAAGACGCTGCTTTTTACCAGTGAGTATACCGCCCAAATGAACCGCGATAAGTTGATCGCAATGGGAGTGGACCCAGCGAAAATGACGGTGCTTTATCGTGCGGTGGAGCAATACCAGCCCGGCGAAAAGGATCCGCAACGGTTCACGATCCTTTTTGCAGGCAACGGCTTCTATCGGAAAGGTGGAATAGAATTGTTGAAGGCCTTCATACGCCTTGGTCGAGCAGACGCACAACTCTGGATCGTAAGTACCCTGGAAGTGGATTGGGGCGTGTTCCCGAAGGCTGAAGACATCGCATGGGTGGAAAGGACGATCGCCGATGATCCGCGTATCACGCTCCACCGGGGCGTTCCTCACGAGCGTCTTTTGCAGTTGATGCGTCGTGCGCACGCATTTGTGAGCACCACCTTCAGCGACCCGTTCAACAATACGGTGTTGGAGGCCATGGGCGCGCAATTGCCCGTTATCTCGTCCAATGTCAGCTCAATACCCGAGATCGTGGAGCATGGCCGAAACGGATGGCTGCTTCCTGTGACGGACCGCACCAGCGACGCCATTGCCGACGACATCTGTGCTCATTTGCGAACATGGATGGACGATGACCCGCTCTATCGTCGAATGTGTAGCGAGAGTCTCTCCATTGTGCGTGAAAAATTCGATCTACGCGTGCGTAACGCGCGTTTGGAGCGGATCTATGATCTCGCTTTAGGCTAGGGCTACCTCTTGTAGCAGCAGCGGAACTTGTATGGTACAAGTCCAATTCCAACGGCTACTGCGGCTTGTGTGCATGTCGCAAATCCTACGATCCGTGCTTGGCCATCACTGTTGGCAGCGCTGTTCGTCCATTCCCAACTGCCGATCATGCCTTGCAAGCCCAGCGCAGTTGCTCTAGTGCAGGCGGAATACCATTGGCCCCATGAGCACAATTGCATGTCCGCATTCCCGCAGGCGACGGCGGCTTCCGGAAAATCCACCGTGTCACGTTCGACTACCTCGATGCAGTAGAGTTCATTCACTTGAACGGTACCACTGGGGCAGGGCTTACGTTCCAAGCGGCGTGCGCTTGTGAGTTGAAAACTTGCTCCATCGTGGACCAGACTTACAGTTTCGCCTGCTGCTACATCACCTGGTACCAAGGCAGCTCCGCCCTGTTTCACCACCGGGATAGCTGCTGAACCATTCACGCTGACAGTTACGGGGCCTGAGTTCGCCTGAAGGCACTTGAGCATTAAGCAAAGGCCAGCTTGAACCTGGGTTATTGCTGGTGCAAGGTTCGCTTGCCATGAGGAACTTCCATCCACCTCAGCGTACAAGTATGTGCCACGCTGAAGGCTTCGAGCGTTAAGTGCATCACCAGGTTCTGCGGCATCGTGCAGCCCTTGGACTTGTCGGTCCTGATCACCACTGCCGTTGAGTATGACGGGTTGATCAGTGCGAACTTGACCGTTGGCCAGGCCGCATATCGATCCAAAGGCCACGCAGCTGATATACTTGAACAACTGCTTCATTTCACGTGGTAACAGCAGCGCACACGCGCGTAATTGTTCGGGTTCTCCCGCGCAACATAGGATCGCTCACTTCGGCAGGACCATCGGCCTACTTGCACACCGGTATGCGTGTGGTCGCTCGTATCATCGGTCCATTCCCAGTCATCGAACTTGCCTTCCATTTGCGCTTGCAGGTTGGTGCACGCGAAAATGTACTCGTCCCATGTGCACAAGCTAGCACCCCGATCGTAGCACCATTTGGCAGCATTGAAGAGCGATACGTTCACCGTGTCGTTACGCATAAAGCAGAGATTCGAATTTGCTTGAAGGAATCCCGTTGGGCATTTTTTCGAAGTCGGTGAGCGGAGGAAAAATGCACTGTCCGCATAAACGACTTCCGCGATCGATCCTGGCTGCAGTTGGCCTGCGTTCGCGAAATGGCCATCCGCCCGATAGATCGGTTCTGGTCCGAGCCCATCCACATTCAGGGTGACTGGCCCACTGGCTGATACCGTTGGCATGAATCGAAGCACAAGTCCGTTCACGTATGCAGAACATACGGGCTGCAAGGCGAGCGTGATCGCTGCGCTGGTTCCCCCAGCTTGTCCCCAATGGTAGGTTCCTGTTTGTGCGTCGTGAACGGTAACAAGGGCGTCGTCCTGCAGTGCTGCCCCCAAGCCTTCAATGGAGCGCTGCGAACTATCCACGCTGGTCAGCACCAATGCTCGATCCAAATTCACTTGAGCAAAATTCGCGAGGCACGCTCCAGAGAGGGTGATGGTCAACAAGGTTCTCATCGGTCGTAGCAACATCGATATGGATGTGGAACCGTTGGAATTTGCCGACTTCCATCGCGGCAATCAGGCAATTGGGTGAACTCACCAATGCCGACCAGCTTCGCGTAATTGTTACTGTTGGCAGCATGGTCGACCCATTCATAGGACGCTACGGTGCTGAAGATGTTGTCCGCTTGCAAGCATGCTTGGAACCAGTCCGTGAACCCGCACATCCGTTTGCCTTCACCCACGCATGTGGAAACGGCCGCGTACCAATTTGCGGAATCACGTGGGCTCGCTTCGATACATACCGTTGTTCCTACCGCCTTGTAACCAGGGGGGCAGCTTGGATACAACTGGCTCGTCACTTGGAACACCAAACCGTCGAACACCACATCGACAGGCCGACCAGGTCGAAGGTCAGCGCTATCCAACTGGACGTTCACGTTTTTACGCAAGGGGATCGCACCCAGCCCGTTCACATTCAAGGTTGCGTCACCCGTGCTGAGGGCTGAAGGCAGAAAAGTGATACGCATTCCCGGTAGCAATGATGCAGGTGCAGGAGCCAGGGTGATCGCCAATACGTTGTTGCCTGTTGCGGTTGAGAACGTGGTTGCGTCGGTTCGGTCCGAAGCCATGGTGGCTCCGCTTGTTCCGCTTGAGGGCAACGCTAGGCCAAGCACTTGCCGTTTATCGCTCGTTGCGCCATCCAAGATCACTTTCGTAGGCACCTCTAATTGGCCAAACGCCAGTTGGACGGCGAAGGGGAACAGCGAGCAAAGTCCCAGCCTGTTCATGGTTGAACGAAGTTGAGAATGATACGATCGTTCAGCCGGAGGATATATAGACCCGTGCTGACGGAACGAACTGGAAGTTCATACAGGCCAGCTGCCCATTTCGGAGACCAAGCTTGCACCACCTTACCTGCCGTAGTAATTATCTCCGCGAATTCAACGATTTCACCGGAAGGGACGAATAGGAAAGGTTGGCTACTTGGGTTGCTGAACAACGAGAACTTGGGAATTGTTTCTGGATCCATTAACCCGCTCGGGAGGTCCTGGTCGAAGGTCGTGTAGGTCCCGAGGCTATTGAGGCCCGTAGTTGTAACCGTGCGGTCGGCCGTGTTCACCGTGCTTGCCAGGTAGCCCCATATATCATTGCCCTGTGCTTGGTGCAGGATCAGTGACGATTCGATCAACCCGTTCAATTCTTGTGTGTCGTAACGAAATGCCAATGTCGCATTGAGCCCGCTGTTGTTGGTCGGGTTGAAGTCTATCCAACGGGCTATGGACGAATGGCCGCTGAAATCAACGTATGGTATGTGGCCTCGAACCACTTCCAGGATCCCGAGTACTTGGTCAGTTGTGATCAAGCCGCCCAATCCACCTGGATCAACGGCGTTCAGTGGGGTAGAATAAGTACGAAGCGTGCGTTCTGTTCCCGACCCCGTGATCGCTGCTCCAAGAGCTTCGATCAGTTCGGTTCCGGGACCTAGTTCAATGCTCCCATTGTTGCTCGTTGCAGACCCGCTTTCCAAAAACCAATTCAACGGAGTATCGATCCGCAACGAGGTGCCTTCATCGATCGTCAGGCTTGTGCCGTTCAGGGTGTTCATTTGCCCCAAAGCGTCCCAAAGACCAAGAAAGCTCGAAAGAAGCACTAACGGCAACCGCATCAACATCTGGAAATGGCGACTAAGATAGAGAGCGTCCTCGTCCGCAGCAGTCTACATTCGGCCTCCCAAGAATCGCTTCTATCATGGATATCAAAGCGCTGGTGGCCGACCAAATGGGCCACTTCACCCCATACGATATCGGTACCACCCTCGTGAGCTTGCTGGCCGCGGCGTTACTGTCCTTCGCCGTGGGCCTCCTAGCAAATGCATCTTCACCTTCCAAGAAGGAGATGGCGATGATGGCTGCTTTGGTTGCGTTCGCCGTGGCCTTTGTGCGTGCTTCGGTTCCGTTGAGTATTGCGCTTGTTGCAGTTGTATTGTTGCTTCGGGGAGAGATGCGAGATGCCACAGCCCGTGGTTTTTCGCTACGATTGGCGGCACTGGCTATCGGTGTTGGCTGTGGGAGCAGCGCTTCTGTGATCGTTGCCGCGTTGGTCTTGCCTTTGGGTCTGTTATTGCGTTGGGCAACCTCCGAAAAGGGCTGAATTTTTCGCAATGCAGCGCGGTGACTTTC
>JANNYL010000606.1:0-14054 GCA_031410075.1 Flavobacteriales bacterium | reverse complement strand
CGCGCGGGCGGGCGGCCGCGGCCGACCTGGACGGGCGAACAGGCCCGCGTTGGCCACGAACCCGATGCGTTGCTTCGCCAGTGCGGCGATCAGCACGGGGTCCATCAGCGTGTTCGGGTGGTTGGCCACGATGATCATCGGTCCATGATCGGGCAGGTTCTCCCGCCCGTTCACCACGATCCGCTTGAAGAACACGGAGGTGGAGATCCGTATTAGGAACTTGATCAGCTGGTAGATCATCGCGCCGGAAAGTTGGTCATTAGAGGCCGTCCGCTCGGCCGCTTGCCTGATCGGCGAGGCGCAGAACCAAAAGCCCCCGGATAGATCCGGGGGCTTTTTATGTTGCGGTCAATTTTCTGAAACGGGAACGAGCGCTAGTTCTTGACGATCTGTTGGGTGTGGATCGAACCACCTGATCGGAGTGTGAGCGAATACACGCCCAGCGCATAGGTTGACAGATCCAACGTGCTTGTGCCGTTCACGAATGAACTGAATATCACTCTGCCATCAGCAGCAGTGATGTTCAACTCAGCCCTTTGTGGCGTTTGGATGGTGAGCAGGTCCGAGGTTGGGTTGGGGTAGGCCTCGCTCCAAAACACGTTAGGTAGCTCGCCCAAACCATTAGCCCCCTCCAGATCCACCCGGTATGAGAACAGACTGAACGTGTTATCATCAATACCGTAGCCTGCGATGTACTGCCCGCTGGAAGAAATGCAGTTCGCAGTATAGATCCGCTTTGCACCGGTTGGAATGCCCTGCACATTGTTGATATGATCGTTGAGGTTCTCGAGCCCGCCTGCCGAGGTCCAGAAGAAGGGGGTCTGCGGATCACCGAAGAACTCGCCATCGAACCAGCCCACCACGATCGAAGCATCCGCCGACATGCCGGCCACGAAACCACGTCCAGTGAGGGGAAGATGACCCAGGTTGATCACGCCTGAACCGACACTCCAGATCCAGGGGTCGCCGTTGTTCGCAAAATCGCCATAACCACCGATCCATTCGCCATCAGCCGAAACAGTGCTGCACTCACCTAATTGGTTGAACTCATCAAATGGGTCACCGGCATTATCGATGAGCAAGTATGTGTTCGGGTCATAACCGCCATTTGAGTTCTTTCTCCATACGGCGGACTTCCATGGACCGTTGAAATCCTGCCAGCCTACGACTACACCTCCATCTTCACTAGCGGCATTGGCGCGCGTGCTTCTTCCTGGAAACAGGGTGCCCAAGTCCATCAAGCCATCGGCCTGGTTGTAGGCCACCGCGTGGGCATGCGCTGGCAGGCCTCCAGTGGTATCAGCCCACGAGAGCCCTACCACCGTATTGCCATCGCCAGAGATGCTGTACCCGCCACTGAAGGTGGCGTCGATCTGGATGCCCAAGCTGCCCAAGGCCGTCCATTCGCCAGTGGTGCGATCATACCTGGATAATTCAATTCCATTCGTTCCCTGACTTGTTCCAGATAGGAAATTGCCGTTGTAGGAGCATTGGGCTTGTCCACCGATGCCATTTCCGGGAGCGAGCCCCCCGATATCTTCTGTGCTTGCCAGGTCAGGGTTCCAGATCGAATATGGACCAGCTTGAGCGGCATAGCCGGCTACCAATCCGCTGTTGGTGAGACCCGTAGGTTGGAAAGCGTCATCCCGGACAATGAACTGGGCCAGCGCAGTGTTCGTGGAGAGCAAGACTGCAAGTATGGCAAGCGTATTTGTGTGTTTCATGCTGTAGGTGTTGATCTGCAAACGTGACTAAGAGCTTCTGATCGTTCGTTTTGGATCCGAGGTCATGGAATATGCACGATAGGAAACGTAGATGTCATGCCGCCACTCGTAAATCGAATGACATAAGCGCCAGGGGCCAAGTCTTGTGCATTGAACGAGAAGGAATGCCGACCGGGTGCCAATATTCCATCACCTAATTCCATCAGTTCCAGCCCCAACGAATTGTGCAACGAAAGTCGCGCCTGCCCTCCATCTGTTGTCACTCGCACTTGGGTGGTTCCGTGGGTCGGGTTCGGATAGGCGAAGATCAACTCTTTCGCAACTCGTGTCGTATTTTCCACGATGGCCGTGGGATCGGATACAGGTTTAGCTAGAACCGCTGTCGTCCCAATGCCGAGCCTCGCTAAGCCATGGAAATAGGGTTGGTCGATAAAATCCACCAGATCTGTTGATGTGTGGTAATGCGGGTTGCCATCATTATCAAAATCCTCAATGATCAGAATAGCGCCGTAGTTCTCGCTCCAGAACGAGGCATGGTCACTGTAGGTGGCTCCTGGCAAGTTGATGGCCATCGGCAGGTTGAGACCGGCATATAAGGCATTCACCATAACCGCGGAATCCTTGAGGGCAATGCTATTCGCTATGGTCTTGGTGTGCACCCGCATCAAGCCGTCGCCGTCGCCATCATAACTGATCGCATCCATGTTCACCGCACCTGTGATCTCCACGTCATTGCCGGCCGCAACACCTGCATAGAAAATACTGCCAAGCTTGCCTTGTTCTTCTTCATCCCACAATGCGAAAACGATCGTGTTCTCGAACGTGTATGGAGCAAGCACCCGTGCCGCTTCCAATACTGCAACAGTTCCGCTGCCATCGTCATCTGCCGCGGGCGCTGCAACCGGCCCCCCGGGCATGGCATCGTAATGACCACATATGACGACTTTTCGCTCGGGATGCGATGAGCCTGTCTTCTCCGCAATGATATTCTCGCCGGTCCCAGCACTGAAGACTTGCACCGTTGCTGTATACCCCAATTCCTCGAATCGTTGTTGCAACCAATCTGCGGCCAGCGGGTTGCCGGGCTGGTTCTTGTTACGACTCACGATCAGCTCATCGCCATTCCCAACATTCACCGGTGCTTCGCCAGAAAGCAGACCAAGGTCGTTCATGAGGGAATCGATATTCACCTCATCGATGATCTGCTGAACCAATGGGTTCTGCGCTACAGCTTGATAAACCGAACCAAGAAGAGCGATCGAAAGGAAGATGGGTCTGTAGTTGGGCATGCTTACCAAAGGTGGAGATGGGTATCGAATGTAGCGAGGCAACCTTAGCTTCCAGCAACAATATTCAGCAGCTAGAGGAAGTCTATCGAGCAATGATCAAAGGAACTGACGAAAGCACATTTGCATCTTCGCCTAATGCGATCAATCTGTAGAGCCCCGAACTCAATGATGACACATCCAAAGAGGTAGCGTTGTTGGGCAATTCCAACGAAATGCGACCTGCGAGGTCTACAATGCGGAGAACGGAAGGAGAGAGGGTACCCATCCTCAAGGTCAATCGATCGTCCGCGGGCACTGGCCAAACCTCGAATGTGTTTCGCGACGCAGCTTCTTCGAACCCGGTCGCATTGATCAGCGTTGCTTTCCTGTACCGAACGGTACCTGCGCTCACTTCACTCCAGGCAATGTGGAACGCTCCGTTGGAAAACGCAATGTCCGGGGTTTTCTGCCCCCCTATCAGTGTGCTGTTCACCGTATCAGGTATGCTCAAGCCCTGAAAGCCGGATATGCTCCAACTGAAAAGCACTTCGGTTTGGCTACCAAAACTCTGTTGCCATACCACCCCGATCGTATCCGCGTGACCTGCGATACGAGGGAAATTCTGCTGCAGGCCTTGTGCTTGATCAGGATGCACCAAACCTGTTGATCCTGTAGCAAGATCATTCGCGACCGCACTTCCGAAATAAACCTTGTTACCGTTGGTCGCGCCGGACATCCACACATAGCGAAGAGAATCGCCATCAATTAAGCCAGCTGGCCCGCTGGAGGGGCATGCGTTCAAATTCCAATCAGTAGGATCCAGGAGCGCACCCGTTGGAAAGGACGCACCTTCATCTGTTGAGCTGCTTCCCCAAATAACCCGAATGTTGGAACCCGCATTCCGGTAGAGTGCGATCGCATTCTCACCCGCTGCGACTATTTGCCCCATGCAACAATCACATACTTCTCCAGTTGAGAATGGAGCACTCACTTGCACCGGGACCATGAACTCCGAGCCGGACATTCGGGCTACAACTTGACGTGGTTCAAGATAGCCAGAGGTGAACTGCATGTATTGCACTAGCGGACCATTCGCATTCACGGCTATGCTTGGAAAACGAGATACAAGACCATCGAACGGGTCCACGCGCATCGTATCGCCCCAGGTATACCCTCCATCATCACTTCGAACAACATAGCACGGCGAGACTTCCTCCGGCAATGCCTTGAACACGGACCATATCGTGTTTCCAGATGAGGCGATCCCGCTACCCATCCAATCCGCAACACTTGGCTGAATGCCTGCGGGATTTATTTCCACCGGTGAACTGAACGATCCGCCATTGCCAACGGAAATGAAATTCGCTGCTGGCGAAGAACGACCCCAAATGACCACAGGGTTGTTTACCCCGTTCAGCGCAATACGTGGGCGCAAATAACCTAGGCCTGATTGCCCAACATCCATCGCTTCGCTCCAATTGACCGCCGTGGATTGTGATCGCAGCGTCAGGGAAACCAGCAAAGACACAAGTATCAAGAGAATAGGTCGCATAGGTCGAATATAGCAACACGCACAAGACATTCAGGCTAATATATCTTGTGGACACCGCACTTTTGCTCCTGCCAGATCACTTTTTACGGACGTATGCATGCGAGCATTGGCCGCCGCACAAAAGGCACGGTTTCTCACCCTTGTGCTTGAGAAATACATCTGTTGCGATTCGCACTTCGGGGTTGGGGTCATGGTCATGCAGAGTCAGGTCTTTCACGCGGTAGTCCACAAGTGTGATCAAGCCTCCAGTTGAACTTCTCGTGTATGCATGCTCTAGCGCATGCAGGATCAGGCTCTTTTGATCGTCCCATTTCCATGCCTTCTCGGTGATCAGAACGAACCTTCAGATCAACCGGTGGACCGATCTTCTTCAGACCTTGTTTATGAACTTGGCCCAATTCAGAAGGGACCAACGCGCAAGGTCAAATAGGGTCGTGAATAGTTTTCGGAAATTGTGATCGATGCACGTTCACTTGGCCATGATCGGATCAATTGTGCCGTTCCGTTATCTGCTAGTACCGGATCGGTCAGGATTTTCCTGGATCACAGAGGGTCACTCCATTTGATACGTTGCCCTTGCCTGTGCAGATGTTTGGGGCCTGCATAAATAATGAGGGCGACAGCCAATAAAAGGAAATAGAAAACGAAGCCTACCATAAAGTATGGCGGCTTCTCTGGAACAGGCAGCATTGGCGCCATAAGGAACGCGCAGTTGCTGAAGAACTGCATGATCAAGAGTACCGTGCCACTGCGCGTGGTATTGTACGCCCAGGTTAGCAACACGGTTAGGCTGAACATGGATAGAATAAATACGAACCACGGTATGCCATCGGGAACTCCTTCTCCCAAAAACATCATCATCAAATACCACGAAGCCCATGACAAGCCAACGATCATCGATGCGGCGAACGAAGACATGCGTTCGTGCAGTCGTGTCATTGAAAAGCGGATCCAAGAGGTTTCTTCAACCACCGCGATCGCGACCAAGAACACGAAAGTGGTGATCAGGTTCGGTAGCCAATCCGCATTGGTCCATCCCGGCCAAGTGTCCAGGGCGAACAGAACTACCGTGCCGATGCCCAAGTACCCGAGAATGAACTTCCAAGTGAAGGCCAATACATACCACTTGACCGGCACACGCCAGTGAAAGAACGAACCGAACAATTTCTTCAGGCCTTTCCAGCCATCGAGATACACGGTCAATAGCATCGCCAATGCCAACGGGAAGAAAACGCGGAACCTAAAAACCATGTGGGCCGCTTTTGCACCAGGCGAATCGCCGTGCATGTGCTCGCCTTCGGGGATCAGCCACCACGTGGCTAGTACTATGCTGAACTGTGCGAGAAGTGTGAGTGATATGAAGACCGCAACGGGAAAGCGTTGGATGAATGATCGCATGGAGAGTATGCTTGGTTAGGGTCGTAAAGAAAAGGTAGGTTCCATCCCCGAGGTGAGCTTGCGCTACCGCACGGCCACCACTCGCTCCAGGAATGTGCGTTCCGTTGTGCGAATACAAACCGAATACGTGGCCGCACCAGCAGGTAGATGCACGCGCCACTGACGGTCGGTCGAAGGGCCTCTGCTCGCGACCAGTTTTCCGGCCACGT
This sequence comes from Flavobacteriales bacterium, assembly GCA_031410075.1. Lineage (GTDB taxonomy): Bacteria > Bacteroidota > Bacteroidia > Flavobacteriales_F > PHOS-HE28 > PHOS-HE28. Next base: position 7,903 of record JANNYL010000606.1, on the reverse strand, counting down.
CATAGACCTTCACGTCGAGGATACGATCGTTCAACCCGAGCACAGTGAGCACACCATCGAGAATTGGGTTGGGTGCAATATGAACACCGGATTCGGCTAGATCATCCAAGCCAACGCTCAGGTCATTGAACGAATCCTCCTGAACCAAGAAGGGAGAATTGTCCGCTTCGTTGTACAGTGTGCGGAATGTGTCGATCTCCGCACCGTTGTATGCGAACATTTCCTCCATGTACTTCGGGGGGGCGCTTTGGTACCAGACTTTGGCGCTCACGTTCACCAAACCGACATAGCCGTTCATTGGGGCGTGGTAGTGGACAATGTCCGTACCGCTGCCTTCCACCCCGAGCGCATCTCGGTTGAAATCGATATCTGTGCCTGGCACGTTGGCGATCGTAGCCGTGTCGTACGTGTAATGCTGTGTCGTGAAAAGCTCTGGAACGAGGCGATTGTCTTTCAGCTTGGTGGCTGCGCGCTCGAGGACCGTGGTCTTGTTCCCGTTCACATCCGCCATCACCATTTCGTATATCTGGGCTTGGTCGGGTGCCGTGATCACATCATAGTGCGGCTCCCACTGAGCATCGTGGCCGATCACTTCATAAGAGTCGTTCCACCCGCCACTGCGGAACACCGTATCGTTCGATGCATCGGTAACGGTGACTTCCACCCATGCGCGACGGGCTGGGTACCCGCTTGGGAATTTGTGCCCGGCAAGGTTGTCCAGATGTACGTCGATAAAGGCCGTGTCGGCGTCTCGGCTGATCATTTGGGCTTCAACCAACAGGCCGCTGCGAAGCATGCGTTCTGTGCGGCTGATGGTGCTGTCGAATTGTACCTCATTCGCGAAAAGGCCAAGATCCAGACGATTGTTCTTCAGCAATTCGAGCATGAACGTATTCGCACCGGCGAACTGATGAAGGCCGAAAGGACTGCGAGGAGTGAGGAAGAGATAGTTCGCTGAAAGGACGGCGCCATCGTCGATCCGTGGAACGTGGCAACCCTGGCAGGTGATCGCATCCGCTGGGTGCTCATCCGTATTGAATTTCGAGTTGAGCCACTCGTGGTAGGTGGCTTGCTCGAAGAACACACCACCGGTCAAATTCCCGCTCAGGTCGGCCGTCTCTGTTACCAGCGAGTGACAGCCGGCGCATAGACCAGCATCATTGATATGTTCACCATACAGGGGTTCGTATCCAACGAAGCTCGTCATAGGCGCCCCGAAGAGAGGAGGGTCCGTACCAGGCCCACCATACGGACCGTACAATGGCCGGTTCAGCGTGTCGAATTTCAAATTTCCTGAGAAGAGCAAACCAATACTGTCAGCACTTTGGATGTGGCATGGAACACAGCTAACGCCATCAATACCATTCGGGTCCAATTCCAATTCAGCAATGGAATAGGGGCCTTGGCCTAGCATGTGCTTATTGTGCCGGCCAGCGGGTGCATGGCAACTGGTACACTTGTCTTCCAATCCTGCTTGATGAGCCGGATTCACCTGCACCTCATGGCTCACTTTCGCGCGCCAGAACGGATCCTTTGCAGAATTAGCCATCATCGTACTGCGCCAGTCATCCACTACGTTCACATCCACCCCTCCTTCCGCAGTAACCATGGCAAAACCCGAGGGGTCATGACCATGGCAGCCGTTACAGGCAAAGCTTGTTTTGAAATAGGTGTTCTCACCAATTGGCAACCCGGCCCCACGCTCGAATTCGTCCAATTCTTCTGATGTGTGAAAGCCGTGTGCTTCAGGCCCTTGGCCTTCATACCACGAAGTGAATAGCACTATCGTGCCGGCAAGCACAGTAACGGATGCTGCACGAACAAAAAGAGTACGCGAATTCTTCATGGTGATAGGAGTGACGGCGCAATATAGGATCGGTCCGAATCCGGACAACTCAATAGAGCGGTGATGCTTGGGTTTGAACGCACGAAAGCCTTCGCCGGTTCAACTCCATAAAAAGGGCATCGGATCAAGCTCCTCGCTGACCTCCACGACGCGGGGCAGCTGCCTTGGGCGGGCCAGCGGATTGGGATCCGGCTTTCTTACCGGCACTAACGGTCTTCGTCTTGGCCCCTTTGGCAGCGGCTTTCTTCCCTTTGGCTGTGTCTTTCAGCTTATCGTCGCCTTCTTCTTCCTTTTTTTCTTCCTTCTTGGCAAGCAGGCCTGCTTTGTGCAATTGGCCGTACCACAGGAAAAGTTTCCTTACGTCACTTGCATATATGCGCTCACGATCGGCCGTTGGGAGCACCTCGGCGAGGGCCTTCCACAAGGTAGCATCGTCGCTTTTCGGATCAACGGAAGCACCGCCTTTTGCTTTTTCGAACAGCTTGGCCAGAATGTTCTTCAGTGGTTCGTCATCACCGGTGGTGAACATGCTGATCTCATCCAGGGTGCTTACGCGTACACTGCTGTGCACAGGTATGCGCTTGCCGTCTTCGAGCGATTCGGCGATCACGGCTTGGCGGCCCTGGGCCACAACGCGGAAGAGTCCGCTTTTTCCGGTTACTGATATGATCTTGGCGAGGTCCATGCGATAGTTGAGGGCTACAAACATAACCATGGCTTTGGCAAGCGGAAGGGGCGGATACCTTTGGCAGGAGCAAAAATCATTAGTCTCGTCGAATATCACATGCCCGCCCGCAAGGAGCCTCGTTCGTACTTGATCACTGGTGGCGCAGGCTTCGTGGGCAGCAGCATCGCGTTACGCCTGAAAGCGGCTGAGCCTGATGCGAAGGTTCTTGCCTTGGACAATCTGAAACGTAGAGGAAGTGAGCTCAATCTGCCCCGGCTGCGTGCGGCTGGTGTGGAATTCATGCATGGGGATGTCCGGGAGCACAGCGACCTGAAGGGAATTCCAAAGATCGATGCCCTGATAGAATGCAGTGCTGAACCGAGTGTGGTTGCTGGCTATCAAGGCGGTGCGCAATATGTTCAGGACACCAATCTCATGGGTACGCTGAATTGCCTGGACCTGGTAGCACGCGACAAAGCCGACCTGTTGTTTCTGAGTACGAGCCGTGTGTATCCGATAGCGGCCATAAATGGGATGTGTAGTGAACTGCCGGATCGGTTCACCATCGATCAGGCCAAAACACCAGTTGGGGCTAGCATTGCGGGCATCGGCGAGAATTTTCCGTTGGCCGGTGCGCGCACTCTATACGGAGCTACCAAGTTGGCAAGCGAACTGATGATCGAAGAGTACGCGAACATGCATGGTTTCCGATATGTGGTGAACCGCTGTGGAGTGATCGCCGGCCCTTGGCAAATGGGCAAAACGGATCAAGGTTTCATCCTGCTCTGGCTCGCGCGGCACCATTGGAAGCTACCGCTCTCCTACATCGGCTTCGGCGGGAAAGGCAAACAAGTGCGGGATGTGTTGCATGTGGAGGACCTCTGTGACCTGGTGCTTCTTCAACTCGGCGATATGGATCTGGTGAACGCACAAGTGCTGAACGTTGGTGGTGGCGCTGATAACAGTGACACGCTGCACGGGTTTACTGATCGTTGCGCCTCCCTCACGGGGAATCATTTGGAGATCGGCTCCGACGGCAACGACCGGCCCGGGGATATCAAACTGTATGTCACCGACAATACGCGCGTGAATGGGCTCACTGGCTGGACACCAAAACGGAATATTGACGAGGTGCTGAGCGATTCTTTCGCCTGGCTGAGGCAACACGAAGATCAATTGCGCGTCATCGTGGCCTAACGCGTTGTATTGCGACCAAGACCAACGATCGAAGCCTCTATCCAATTCATGAGCATTGTTATCGTAACAGGCAGTGGTGGCCTCATAGGCAGTGCAGCGGTGGAGCACTTCGCACCAGCGTTCGACAGGGTCATCGGGATCGACAATGATATGCGCGCTCTTTTTTTCGGCCCCGAAGCCAGCACTCGGTGGAATGTGGACGACCTGAAACGTCGAGTTCCCAATTATTTGCATCACGACCACGATATCCGTGACTTAACTGGACTTGAAAGGGTATTCAGCGAATATGGGAGTTCGATCTCGCTTGTGATACACACTGCTGCGCAGCCCAGCCATGACAAGGCCGCGCAAATACCGCACCTGGACTTTGAGGTGAACGCCAACGGCACACTGAACCTATTGGAACACACGCGCCAACATTGCCCCAAAGCAACCTTCATCTTCACCAGTACCAACAAGGTATATGGTGACAATCCCAACTTCCTGCCGCTCATCGAACTGGAGACCCGTTGGGAAGTTGATCCAGCACACCCTTATGCTGCTGAAGGCATCGATGAGGAGATGAGCATTGACCGAACGAAGCACTCACTTTTCGGTGCGAGCAAAGTCGCTGCGGATGTGATGGTGCAGGAATACGGTAGGTATTTCGGCTTGAATACGGGCATCTTTCGCGGCGGCTGTCTCACCGGCCCTCGCCATAGCGGTGCGCAACTGCATGGTTTTCTCAGTTACCTGATGAAGTGTGCGATTACAAAAACGCCCTACACCATTTTCGGTTACAAAGGCAAGCAGGTGAGGGACAACATCCACAGTGACGATCTGGTCGCGATGTTCCACGAGTTCCACAAAGCGCCCCGCCCTGCCGAAGTGTACAATGCTGGCGGTGGTCGCTTCAGCAATTGCAGCATGATGGAAGCGCAGAGAATGTGCGAGGAGATCACTGGAAACAAAATAGATATGCACTATAGCGACCAAGCTCGTAATGGTGACCACATTTGGTATGTGAGCGATACGCGGAAGTTCAAGACCCATTATCCCCATTGGCAATACCGTTATGGGATGCGCGAAACGCTTGAGCGTATTTATTCAGAAATGTTAGCCCGCCCGCACTAATGGACCTGGACCGCATCTACGCTTATCGATTCCAAGGTATCGACCGTGCCAAACGTCAAATGGTTTGGACAGAACTCGCGCACTTCATGTACGAGCACTTGGGTCGACCCAACGTTGTGCTGGATCCAGCGGCTGGTATGTGCGAGTTCATTAACCATATACCCAGCCAAGAGAAGTGGGCAGTGGACATGAACGGCCCTTTCCTGAAAGAGCACGCCGCACCGGATGTGAAGCAGGTGGTTGCGGATACCTTGAAGGCGGACTTGCCGAAGAACCACTTCGATGGAGTGTTCGTGAGCAACTTTTTGGAGCACCTCAATTCACAGGAGGAGGTTGCTGCTTTCCTCACCAAGATATACAGCCACCTGAAACCGGGTGGACGCGTTGCTGTGATGGGGCCCAATTTCAAGTATGTGTTCAAGGAGTACTTCGACTTTGCGGACCACACAGTTGTATTGAGCGAGTTGGGTGTTGCGGAACACCTGTTCGGTGCAGGGTTCGAAGTCGAGCGGATCGTACCACGGTTCCTGCCATTATCCTTTCGCGGAGGCTTGCCTGTGAATCGAATGCTGGTGCGCGCGTTCCTTTCCATGCCTTGGGCTTGGCGATTCTTCGGCAAGCAATTCCTTGTGATCGGACGTAAGTGAGCGATGTTGAGCGTCGTATTCCCTGCGCACAATGAGGAAGGTAGCATTGCCCCTACCCTGCGGAGCGTGTACGCCATACTTGAACAGGAAGGGATCCCTCATGAACTGGTTGTGGTGAACGATCATTCTCGGGATAGAACGGGTGCCCTTCTCGCGGAGTTGGGGAAGGAGATCCCGACATTGCGCATACTGGATAACACGGGGCCCGGTGGTTTTGGATACGCCGTTCGTTTCGGCCTGGAGCGCTTCAAAGGCGACCGGGTGGCGATCATGATGGCGGACCTGAGCGACAGCCCGGAAGACCTCGTCCGGTTTCACCGTAAAATGGATGAGGGCTATGATTGTGTGTTCGGAACAAGGTGGAGCAAAGGAGGGAAGGTGGTAGACTATCCATTCGTCAAGAAGTTCATCAATCGACTTTCAAATAACATCGTACGTGTTTTGTTCGGCATCAAGTACAATGACACTACGAACGCTTTCAAACTCTATAAGCGAAATACGATCGAGGGGATCAAGCCCTTTCTCTCGCCCCATTTCAACCTGACGTTGGAACTTCCTCTAAAGTCGATCGTGCGTGGCTATTCGTATGCGGTGATCCCGAACAGTTGGTACAATCGAAGATCCGGAGAGAGCAAATTGAAGATCAAGGAGATGGGGAGCCGATACTTCTTCATCATGCTGTACTGCCTTATTGAGAAGTATTTTTCAAGAGGTGATTTCCACAAGAAGGACGACTGATGAAAAAGATCGCCGCTTTCCTGGGGTCGAAGCGTTTGTATCACGCATTACTAGTGCTTACTGGTGTCAGCTTGGTACTTGTTCAGTGGTTCTGGTGGAACGCTGAAGGTGTTGACAAATACTCCTACGTGGGCCTCGCAAATGGGATCCTACACCATCATTTTTCTCAATGGTGGGATATGCCTGTTCCGATCCCGGACACTTTCCGGACACCAGGATATCCATTATACATAGCCGCCGCATTGGCGCTCTTTGGTAATTGGCGGGCGCTGGCGTTGGTGCAACTGGTCATGTACCTCGTCTCGCTTCATCTCACCTTTCGCACGATGGAACGCTATGTGGCGGGCTATGTTCCTCGGAACGTGCTGTTGCTATTGCTGCTCCCTTCGGTGAACGTGACCACTTTGATATTTTTCGTTTCGCCGGAAATTCCAGTGATGTTCTGTTTGTCGGTCTTGCTGTGGGCCGACCCGATGCTAAAGCGTACGCGCTGGTTCGCTGCCGTTGGCCTTGGGTTGATAGCGGGTTTTATTTTCCAGTGTCGACCTGTATTTCTGCTCTTCCCCTTCGTGCGCCTGATCATGGATCTCTGGTTTCGAAGAAACGATCTTGTCTGGCCGACCCATTCTTTGGTCATCGGTACTTTCATCCTGACGCTCCTTCCATTCGGGTTTTGGAACAAGGCGCATCATGGCGTGTTCAAAGTGACCCCGATCGAGGGCGGTGCTGGTGTGTTCAACTTGGGCTATTGGGCCGGCCGCATCCCGGATTATAAAGAACACCGCTATTTCTGGTGTTTCACAGCGGACGAAATGGTGCGCTTCGTACCGAAAGACAGCGTGTCACTGGAGATCGCTGCTTACAATAGGGAGTGGGATCGTATCGACTCCGAGGCTGCCTATGCGCTCACGACGGGAGACAGCCTGATGATGGCCATCGCCAAGAGATCGATCGATCGAACCTTCACGTACAACAGCCAATACGTGCTTGCTCGTGAAAAGGCTGTCATGCGCCAAACTTGGCGGGATATTGCCCAGCACCCGTTTTATTACTTGACTTACAAGGCCTATTCGGCCGTTCGACTTTGGGTGGTTGGCGTAGACCGGACACGGTTTGAAGAAGGAGGCATGATCGAACGTTCAAAACTGGTTATGCCACTTTTGTTCTCCCTGGTCACTTTTCTGGCCTTGCTGATCCTTGTGCCGCTTGCTCACCGCGTTGGTGGGCTCGCATTGAAGGATACCTACCCGATGGTCATACTGTTGGTTTATTGGGGGGTGATCCATGTGCCGTTCACTATACAAACACGCTACACCACATCTTTACGTATGGTCATGTATGGTCTGATCGGCATGGCGATCTCCGTGCTCTTGCAACGTCAGCGCCAGCCTAAAGCCACTTCCTCATGGGTCGCTCCCTGATGGATACTGTTGTTTGGCCGGATGTTCGACTCGAACGTTGGATCTTCATCGCGTTCCTATTGGTGCGTATTGGTTTTATAGGTGTTTCCGAAGAACGAGGGCTGGCGCTGGACCGGGATTCGATCCTCTACGACCGGCAAAGCACTGCGATCATAGAGCATGGCGATTTCGATTTCCAAGCGCTTCAATTCACGATGGCACCGTTGTACTCCTGTTATCAGGCAGTGCATAAACTGATCTTCGGTACATATTGGAAATGGTCGCTTGGTCTGGT
>JANNYL010000605.1:0-5710 GCA_031410075.1 Flavobacteriales bacterium | reverse complement strand
TTTCGGCAGCGGCCCGCCCCCCGAAAACTTGCCTCGAGATTTGCCTTTTGCACTCGGCGGGCACGTCTCGGTTTTCCATTATTTCCTACCAAAAAAAAGAATTTGAACCATGAAAAAATCGATCCTTATAGCTGCTATCGTAGCACCGCTTTTGCTTTCGGCACAAGTACTGAACAAACCTAGATTGGCATTGCGCAACTGGGCGACCGGGCTGAGTGAACCTGTCGGTATTACCAATTGTGGCGATAGTCGCATGTTCGTGATCGAACGGGCTGGGCGTATCAAGATCATCAGCGACAGCATGACTGTTCTTTCGACGCCCTTTCTGAATATTTCCGGGCCGGTGCAAAGCGCGGGTGGTGAGCAAGGTTTGTTGGGGTTGGCATTCGAGCCCAACTACCTGGATAGTGGGTATTTCTATGTGTACTACATCGCAGGTACTGGTAATGGCAAGAGCCGGATCTCACGTTTCAGCGTTTCCAGTGACCCAAATTTGGCTGATCTGGCCAGCGAGCAGATCCTGTTCGAGTGGCCTCAGCCGTATTCGAACCACAATGGTGGTGATCTTCATTTCGGACCTGACGGATACCTCTATCTGAGCTTGGGTGATGGAGGTAGCGGCGATGACCCAGAGGGGAATGGCCAGGATTATTTGGAGCCATTGGGCGGAATGATCCGCATTGACGTTAGCGCGCACGATACCACCTACCTCATTCCACCAAGCAATCCGTTCTCCTATGAAACCGGAGCAGATACACTGCCTGAGATCTGGGCAACTGGACTTCGCAATCCGTTCCGCTGGAGCTTCGATCGCCTTACAGGCAATATGTGGATCGGCGATGTGGGCCAGAATGCATGGGAGGAGGTTGATTTTTGGCCCGCAGGCAACAATACCTGTCCGAATTTCGGCTGGCGCTGCAGGGAAGGGTTGGTGGCCAATAACAATGTGAGCCAAACGAATTGCCTTGGTGCGGCTGGCTATGTGAGCCCTATTGCGGTTTTCGAAAACGTGGGTACTGGAGGAGACTACTGCTCCATGATGGGTGGCTACGTGTATCGCGGGTCGTGGTATCCGCATCACTATGGCCATTACATTTTCACTGACTATTGCGCAGGTGACTTCCTTACCTTTTCTGATGAGACGAATACGGACGTGGACACCATGCTGGCTACCGCAACTGTAGGATATGCAGGGTTCGGCGAAGACCTGGACGGACAACTTTACGTGGTGGACCAGTCGAACGATCTGGTGAAAAAAATCTTCGATCCGTGCCCCATGGCCGACCCGGTGATCACCAGCGATGATTTCTTGTTCACCGCAACTTCAGGTAATGCCTATCAATGGTTTTTGAACGGCGTATCGATCCCTGGTGCCAACCAGCAAACTTTTACTCCAACGGTCAACGGCAATTATCAGGTAAGAGTGAATTTCGGTTCACCTTGCAATCTGATAAGCGATACGTTGGTGTATCTCTTCAGCAGCATCGAAGAACTTGCCCCTGTAAGCCTCCGCATCTATCCGCAGCCGGGCACTGATGTGGTTACGATCGAAGGCTACCGATCCGCGATGTCGACCGAATTGAAATTGATCGATGCCATGGGTCGTGTGGTTTCCACTGTTCGGTTGGCCAAAGGACAGAACCAGGTCACATTTGATATAGCTCAACTTCCGGCCGGCACCTATCTGGTGCGTGAAGTCGCTGCGGATGGAAGCTATATCTCGGCCGCCGCTTTGGTGGTAGCTCATTAATATCCTCCAAGTGCTCGGTTTGAAATTACCCACGGACCCGCGGTGGGTAAAATTGGTCGAGGAGGACCTCGGTGCCATTCTGTGCGACCATGCTTGGTGCGAGCAGAAGGCTGCGAGCAACGCTATATCCATGATCGTGCGTTATCCCGAGCACATCGATCTGGTGCAGGAACTAACACGTATCGCTCAAGAGGAGATCACCCACTTCGGTATGGTTGTGTATCGGATCAAAGAGCGGAACTTGACGTTGGAACCTGAGCGCAAGGACCACTATGTGAACGAACTGCTCACCTTCGTGCAAAAGGATGGATCACGTGAGGGTAGGTTGGTGGACCGCCTGCTGTTTTCGGCGATGATCGAGGCCCGAAGTTGCGAGCGTTTCAAAATGCTGAGTGAACGATTGAAAGACGAAGAGCTTTGCGCATTCTACCGCGAGCTCATGATCTCCGAGGCGGGGCACTACACCACATTCATCAGCTTTGCTCGCAAGTACGGAGCAGGTATCGATGTGGATGCGCGTTGGCAGGAATTTCTCCATTTCGAGGCCCAACTCATTGCGAACTATGGGCTTGCGCCCACCATGCATGGCTGAGTTAAAACACGAGATCACCGCCGAATGCCTGAGCATCGGAGATGAATTGCTGATCGGCCAGACGGTTAACACCAATGCGGGTTGGTTGGGTGGTGAGCTCGGTCTTATCGGCATACGACCGGTGCGAACGCGGGTGATCGGAGACGATAAGAACGAGATCGTTGAAGCATTGCGAACATGCGTGGCCGATGTTGTGCTGATCACGGGCGGACTCGGCCCTACGAAGGACGATATCACCAAGCACACGCTGTGCGAGTTCTTCAATACACGACTTGTGCGACATCCAGAGATCGAGAAGGGGATAGTGGACATGTTCGTGCGCATGGGGAGGGACCCAGGCGACATGCTGGAAGTGAATCGCGCCCAAGCGGATCTTCCGGAAAGCTGCACGGTTGTTCCGAATTCACGGGGTACGGCCAGTGGCATGTGGTTCGATCGTGATGGGCGTGTGATCGTGAGCATGCCAGGCGTGCCATATGAAATGAAGGGTATCATGCAGGAGCACGTGCTACCCATGCTTCAAGCTCGCTTCAAGCCACCAGTGATCATACACCGAACGATGCTGACTGCGGGTTTAGGTGAAAGTCATCTTGCCCAGCGCATCGAAAAATGGGAGAACGGGCTCGATGAACTGGATATCAAGCTTGCCTACTTACCATCACCCGGGATGGTGAAATTGCGCCTGTCAGCATATGCGAACACCAACGCAGCCGAGGCCCGCTCCCGGGTTGATCAGCAAGCGGACGCACTTTACGAATTGATCCCTGAACTGATCTTCGCTGAAGGCGATGTCAGTTTGGAGAAAGCCATCGGTCAGTTGTTGAAGGATAAAGAACAAACATTGGCATTGGCCGAAAGCTGCACTGGCGGTTACCTCAGCCACTTGGTCACCTCCGTTCCAGGTAGCTCCGCCTATTATATCGGGGGGGTGGTGAGCTATGCCAATGCAGTGAAGATGGAAGAGCTCGGCATCCCCAGCGACATGTTGGAATTGAACGGTGCCGTGAGCCAACCTGTCGTGGAGCGAATGGCGGTGGGTGTTCGAGAAGCCTTACGCAGTGATTGGGCCATTGCGACCACAGGGATCGCTGGGCCGGATGGCGGGACTCCCGAAAAACCGGTTGGAACGGTCTGGTTGGCCGTTGCCGGTCCCGAAGGAGTGGTTTCCAAGCTCGGGAACTTCCCGGGTACTCGCGACCTGGTAATCGAACGAGCCTCTATGAGCGCGCTGAATCTTTTGCGTAAGCAGCTGATAGGCAAGGGGTAAATTGGTCTGAGCGAAGGTTATTGGTCCGGAATAGTGTACAAGAGCGTTCGGGATTATCCAACATGCCCGGATTTTCCCCATCTTCGCCGCCCGAATTCGATAGAGCTATGTCCCGTATCTGCCAGATAACCGGAAAGAAAGTGATGGTAGGCCACAGTGTGAGCCATTCCAACATAAAGACCAAGCGCACCTTTGCGCCCAACCTGCAAGACCGCAAGTATTTCCTCACCGAGGAGAACAAGTGGGTTACGCTGCGTGTGAGCACCAACGGCATGCGTACCATCAACAAGATCGGCCTGCCCGAAGCCCTGAAACGCGCTAAGGCGAAGGGATTCTACAAAGCCTGATCCAACCTGCAATTCCCTGAACAATGGCCAAAAGAGGAAACCGCGTACAGGTGATCCTGGAATGCACCGAGCATAAGACATCGGGCAAGCCAGGCACCAGCCGCTACATCACCACCAAGAACCGCAAGAACACCACCGAGCGCATGGAGTTGAAGAAGTACAACTCGATCCTGCGGAAGATGACCGTTCACAAAGAGATCAAGTAAGCCATGGCAAAGAAAACCGTTGCAACCCTGAAGAAAGCGGACGCCAAGGTGTTCGTCAAAGTCATTCGCATGTTGAAGAACGAGCGCACTGGCGGCTACATGTTCCAAGAACAGATCATGCCTGCCGAAGATGCCGAGAAGGCTCTTGCTGGCAAGAAGTGATCATCGAAACAACTAGTTGAAAGGCTTCCCCGCAACGGGAAGCCTTTCGTATGAAATAGCCATGGCATTTTTCGGACTGTTCTCGAAGGAGAAAAAGGAGGATCTCGACAAAGGGCTCGATAAGTCGCGTACCAGTTTCTTTGGAAAGCTTGCCCATGCTATTGCCGGTAAGAGCGCGGTTGATGATTCCGTTCTCGATGCGCTGGAAGAAACTTTGGTCCAGAGCGATGTGGGAGTTGACACCACGTTGAAGATCATAACTCGGATCCAAGAGCGCGTTGCACGCGATAAATATGTTGGCACTGCCGAACTCAATGGGATCCTTCGCTCTGAAATAGCGGAGTTGATGAAGGACGGTCCTGATCGAGAAAGTGCGTTCCATCCGAAAGGCGACAAGCCGTACGTGATCATGGTAGTAGGCGTGAACGGAGTAGGGAAGACCACCACCATCGGCAAATTGGCCAACGCATACAAGCAAGCGGGCAACAGTGTTCTCTTAGGTGCCGCTGACACTTTCCGTGCAGCAGCCGTTGAACAACTGACCATCTGGAGCGAACGGGTCGGGGTACCCATCATTTCCCAAGGGATGGGAGCGGATCCAGCTGCGGTGGCCTACGACAGTGTGGAAAGCGCTAAAGCGAAAGGAGTTGACGTGGTGATCATTGACACAGCTGGTCGCTTGCACAACAAGGTGAATCTGATGAACGAGCTCACCAAAGTGAAGCAGGTGATGCGCAAAGTGGTGCCGGATGCCCCGCATGAGGTATTGCTCGTGTTGGATGCGAGCACTGGACAGAACGCTATCGAGCAGGCACGGCAGTTCACCAAAGCCACGGAAGTAACGGCTCTTGCCTTGACCAAACTTGATGGCACCGCCAAGGGCGGAGTAGCGATCGGGATCAGTGATCAGTTCCAAATTCCCATCAAATACCTGGGCGTAGGTGAGGGTATCGATCACTTGCAGGTTTTCGATAAGAAGGCCTTTGTGGAAGCGCTGTTCCACAACTGAGCGTTACCGGGTATCTGCTTTTCGGATGGAACGGATACATTCGTCCAAAGCCATCACGCAAAAAAACATACGCATATGGAACAAGGAACTCCCATTACTCCACCACCAGCAGCAGGTGTTGCCGAGGACAAGACCGTGGCCATTCTCGCCTACATCACCCTCATTGGTTTCATCATCGCCATTGTTCTGCATGGCCAGAAGAAAACCGCACTTGGAGCGTTCCACTTGCGGCAAATGGTCGGCATCATACTTATGGGTGCCTGCAACTTTGTTCTGATCTTCATTCCGATCCTTGGGTGGATCGCGATGTTCGCTCTCGGTATTTGTGGCCTGATCATGTGGGTAATGGGATTGATCGGAGCTATTAATGGCGAAAT
>JANNYL010000604.1:0-4094 GCA_031410075.1 Flavobacteriales bacterium | reverse complement strand
CCGGGCTGGAGCCACGATGGCAGTAGCATGACCAGTAGACAGCTGCAAGCTGAGTTGGCCCAAGCTCGAGCACAGGGTAAAACAGTGCCTGAGCGCGAGCATCTTCGTTCGAATTAACGAGAGATACTGAAAGCAAAAGCGCGAAGGAGATTCCTTCGCGCTTTTTTCTTGGAGGATAATATTCTCTACCGCCGAGGACCGCGGAAGCGACGACGATCATTGCGACCGCCACTTTGGTTTCCGCCACCTGCGGGCTTCTCGGGTGCGTTTGTCTTACCGCCGAAAGCCTGGTCCGCGTCACGCATCAATTCTGCCGTTAGTGTTGCAAAGTCCTTGGCACCTGCACTCTCGCGTTCAGGTTGGTGCTCCTGAGGGCGCGCGGGTCGAGGTTGTGCAGGACTACCGCCACGCGGCTGTTGCGGAGGCCGGGGGCCTTGTTCGCGTGGACCACGAGATTGTTGTTGCTCTCGACGAGGCTGCTGCTGGCGCTGTTGATGCTGGCGTTGGCCATGCTGTTGCCTGCGGCCTGGATCCACCACCGGTGCGCCGCCTTGCATAGGGAATGGATGCTCTTCGATAACCGGCAACTCACGCTTGATGAGTTTTTGGATATCGCGCAAGTACTCGGTCTCTTCTTGGTCGCAGAACGAAATAGCCAACCCGCTGGCACCTGCACGACCTGTGCGTCCGATGCGGTGTACGTATGATTCCGGAATGTTCGGGAGTTCGAAGTTCACCACGTGGCCAAGCATGTCGATGTCGATCCCGCGAGCAGCGATATCAGTGGCCACCAAAGCGCGGATCTTTTTCTCCTTGAAATTCGCGAGCGCGCGTTGGCGCGCGTTCTGGGCCTTGTTGCCGTGAATGGCTTCCGCCCGGATACCTGCTTTTTCCAGCACCTTGCACAGCTTGTCGGCCCCGTGTTTGGTGCGCGTGAACACCAGCGCTTGCTGAATGTCCATCGATTTGATCAGGTGGGTGAGGAGTGCGCCTTTGTTCACCTTGTCCACGAAGTAGATCTGCTGCTGAACGGTTTCGGCAGTGGTAGCTTCTGGTGTTACTTCAACCTTCACAGGGTTGGTGAGAATAGAGGCCGACAACCGCTGGATCTCCGGGGGCATGGTAGCGCTGAAGAACAGTGTTTGGCGCTTGGGCGGGATCACGGTGATCACCTTGCGGACGTCATGGATGAAACCCATGTCCAACATCCGGTCGGCTTCGTCCAGTACGAAGAACTCGATGGTGCGCAGGTTCACGTAGCCTTGGTTCATCAGATCGAGCAATCGGCCTGGGGTGGCGATCAGCACATCGATCCCAGAGCGCAGGGCATCTGTCTGTGGCTTTTGGCCGACACCACCGAAGATCACGGTGTACTTCAGGTTGGTATTGCGACCGTAAGCGCGGAAGCTTTCTTCGATCTGAATAGCAAGTTCCCGGGTTGGTGTGAGCACGAGCGCTCGGATCGGACGGCGCGGACCACTTTGGGCGGGCAACGGGTTCGTTACCATCCGCTGGATCATCGGGATGGCGAATGCGGCGGTTTTTCCAGTGCCGGTTTGGGCGCAACCCAAAAGATCGCGGCCTTCGAGCAAATAAGGAATAGCCTGGGCCTGGATAGGCGTGGGCGTTGTGTAGCCTTCGGTCTGAAGGGCTTTCATAATTGGCTCGATCAGATCGAGCTTGTCAAAGGAAGGTTGATGCATGAATATGCTTCAAGGGCGCGGTACAGGTTCATTGGATCCTGCACACGCATAAGGTGTTTTGGGAAAAGCCCTGCGATCGGTCCGGCGCACAATGATCCGCTGGAGATGGCGCCTGGTCAGATGCAGAACCGGTTGGAACCGGGGAGGCGAATGCTTTGGCGCTTAGGGCGGGCCAAATGTAGAGGGTTTCCTACGGGTATGTAGAAAGTGAAGCCAGCACAGGGATGTAGCGGGGTTGGATGTATAAATACAACTTAACATAATATAAATTATGCGCAGATTGGGCTGAATTCAAGCTCGGCCCGGAGGTTGGCTCCGATACCTGGTCCATTCGGTACGATCAATCTTCCATGCTCCATTGCTATTCCACTGAATGGATCGTTCTTGATCAGCCATGGGCCGTCTAGATCCACAATGTCCGCCCCGCACGCTAACTGAGCCATCGCTGAACAACCAAGCGAACTTTCGCTCATGCTGCCGAGCATCACTTTCAAGCCCTTTGACCGGGCTCGATCAGCCATCGCCTTGGCACGGTCCAAGCCGCCACATTTCATCAATTTCAGATTCACACCGGTGAATTGTGACGCTTTAGCATCCAACTCGCCCATATTCTGAATGGATTCATCCGCGAACACATCAATTCCCAGATCCCGGCTCAATTCCACGTTTTTCCCATCACCATCTTGTCCGAACGGTTGCTCGAATCCCAAGATCCGCTCTGGATCAATGCCTTGTACCAGAGTTTTTGCCTCCAGCACGGAATTCAGGCCTTGGTTACCATCTATGAATAAACGCCTCTGATCAAGCTGGCCGATCAACCGGATCCTGGCAGCGCCTTCAGCGTCTCCGGCTTTCAGTTTCAAAGCACCGCTCATCGGGAGCTCGTTCAGCTTGAGAGCAACCTGGTTGATCGGTGATATCCCCAAGGTCATTAGTGTAATCGGCGACTTCCTCTTGTTGATATCAAGTAGCTTTCCAGCAGGTAGTTGACGCTGCTTTGCTAACAGGTCGATCAAAGCTGTGTGCAGCCCTGCCCGGCATCCGTTCGTACGATCATTCAATTCCGGCAGGTTGTCGAGTGCCTCCAATAACCGCTCACCATTCCAAGCTTGCTTTGCGACTATGGAATTGAGTACTTCGACTGCGCCGGAGATGGATTCTGAAACGTAAGGAGGTAATGTCACCTCACCATAACCGACGAAGCCGTTCTCTACGATCCGAATGAACAATGCATCGGTGCCATCGCGCAATCCATGCGCTGTGCCGAACGGGTGCTTGAACAACAACCTGTATCTGCAAATGCTGATGGACAAGGACATGCTGCGAAGGTGACCTCATGATCGGGCGTTGCCAATGTGGTATGAGTGCCATCATCAACAACGCAACGCTGGATCCGCTTCATAAGAGCCTGTTTGGGATCTCTTGAACGAAGGACCCCGAGGATGTTTTTCGATCAGGCGCAGCCGGAAAATTATCGCGTAGCGGTGCCTACGGGATCATTTTCCGGCGAAGCATGGGTGGAAAAGAGACCGGGGGACGAGTTTGAAGAGATTCCAAACAGGCTCTATGATGAAAAACCCGACTCAACGGCCGGGTTTTTCAAGAAGGCTGGGTCTTCTAGCTCTTGGGCTTCACCATGTAGATGATGTTTGTCACCCATTTTGTTGAGTCCGCTTCTGTTCCGCGGCTCACAACGTATTCTTCGAGCACGGCGCCCCCGATCATCATGCCATCGGCTGTGACCTTGCTGTCAACTGCAGTATGTGCGGCCATTTGGCCGGAATCACCGCCGCGTAGAACCGTCCAATAGGCCTTACCCTCAGGGATGCTTTCGTTCGCCATTCCAGCGATGGTCGACTTTTCTGCAACAGGAACACAAACCATCATCGACGTAGTGCCATGCTCGGTATCCCAATCGTAGTAGATCCCGCACAATGGACCAGCAGGTTTCACGCCGGCTTTCCCTAATGCTTCATAAACCTTGGGCGTGTTCTTCATGAAAAAATCGCCCACCTCGGCCTGCGGCATTTTCGGGTCGCTCTTGATGCCGACATACATGGCTGTTGGGCGATCGCCGATCATGACTTCTATGTTGCTTTTAGCAGGTGCTTTCGCCATGGCCTCGGCATGCTCCTTTTCTGACAGAGCTTTCAAATTGGTCAATCCCTTTTCGAACATGGGGCCTACCATTTTGTCCATGTCCATGAACACGCCCATGACGCGCGCCATGAAATTGTTCTGCCCGCTCATGGCCCATGTTGCTTTGGTGTTTTCTCCATCGGCCAACAGGTCGTAAGTGCCTTCGTTGTTCGCCGCCCAAGGAGAAATGAAACGCAATTTCGTGGTCACATGCTTGTCTTGGACCAACTCTGCCAATTCCATCTCTCCCTC
>JANNYL010000603.1:0-10040 GCA_031410075.1 Flavobacteriales bacterium | reverse complement strand
GGGGAGGGCCGCCCACGGTGCGGGCGTAGTGGAGCATGTGGGCGAAGTCGAGGCCGCCGGAGGAGGTGGTGCCGATGAGGTCGCCGGTGATGGCGTCGATGAGGTCGGATTGCTTGCCGGAACCGGCGATCCATTGGCCGGAGGCGTAGTTCTGAAGTTGCATAGGGCGAAGGTCGGGAGGAAAGGGGGAACGCTGATGACGCGGATGAGGATGATGGGCGCGGATGAATGCGTGGGTTTGGGCGTGCCGGTGTTGAATGCACACCGTCGCGCTCTTCCGTCCAAGTCCTCAGCCGGATTACCGGCTTCCGGGCTTTCCCGTTCGATCGCTCACGCGATTCAGCGGGCGTTATCTCTGCACGCCTTGACCTGCGAAACCATCAGGTCGTCAAACTCGCTTTCATAGAATGAGGTGTTCGAGTCCGTTGTCAAGACATAGTAGTCACTGTAGTGGATTGCGTCCGGTGCTTCAGTGGAAGATCCACCATCCGGCATAGTGCCACCGACCGAACCGGAACCGCTGTGCATCACAGAAGGCCTTGTTGTGGCCGGATCGAGTGGAACGATGGAAATGGCTATTGGTGTCCGCGTTCCGGAGCCATCAACGAAATAGAACTCATCATCCACCCAGCCGCCCGTGGGCTCTCGCTGAAGGATCACGATCCCATTTGCGGGAACGGTGACGACCAGGCGCCCTGCCTGTTTGACATCTGGGGTGCCGCAGGGTTCACCTTCGATCACGGTGAACCGTCCCGAATATCCACTAGGAATGAGGAACGTCTGCGCAGGAGCGAAGCTCTGGATGAACGACCACGCCACGAAGAGGACGGGGATCCCTGCGACGAGGCCTTTTACCATCCTTGGCTTCTTCGACAGGAGCACCATCAGGGCGCCTAGTGCCAACGCGATCATGCCAGAGGCGAAGTACCACCAAGTGAGATAAAGGACCAGCCCGAAGACCAAGAACACAATGCCGACAACGAACAAGGCAGTGGATCGTCGGGAGTTCATCTGGACAACCTAAAAGCTGAAATCCGATCCGCCACTGCTGGTGGTGCCGATAAGCCTGCCTGCCGGTAGGCAGGGTCTCCGGTGATGGCGTCGATGCGGCCCGCTTGCTTACCCGATCCGGCGATCCATTGGCCGCTGGCGTAGTTCTGGAGTTGCATGGGTCTTCAACCCAGGTTCTGGTGGGTGTGCTAAGGTAGCGGGCTTGTGTTTTTCGGTTGGACCGCCCAAGTGAACTGAGGGTAGCGTACCGCCCCGTCTTCCTCACCCGTGCTCGCAAGCCTGTTTCAACAGCCGCAGCCAAGTGTCCATGCCCTTCTCCAGGTTCCTGCGGAAGGGGTTCTTGAAGAGCCGAACGAGAAAGCCTTCCATGCTTTCCTCCACGGAGACCAGGGTTCCCCCATCCTTGGCCGCAAGGATCCAGTTATGTATGGCGAAGGTGCCCGGCGCTTTTCCTGTCCAGCCCAATGCACGATTCGGTTCCACCGTGTGGAGCGTGGAGCGGATCTTGACTCCGCCGGTGGTCCACACGAAGGTCCCACCGGGCACAAGACCGTCGATGAGCGTTGGGTTTTTGATGTCGTTCTGCCAGGATGCCCATCCGTTGATGTCCGTGAGCATGGCCCAGACCCGCTCCGGGCTTGCGTTTATGACGATGCTGCTGGCGCAAGTGACGGGTGCGCGGTGGTTGATGCTTCTCATGATGACGGGGCGTTCGCGTTGTGAAGGCAAAACTCCCGGGAACCGGCGCGCGAGTTCTTGATCGATGTCAAGAAGCCGCAGTGGGAACGCGCTATTGCACGGGTCTGGCCCGCAGCCGGCTGAGCGTCTCGGGCGTCATGCCCAGCATGGAGGCGAGGTAGTGCAGGGGCACCTGATTGAACAGCTCCCGGCGCTGGGCGAACACCAGGTCATAGCGTTCGGCAGCGGTCATGGACAGGTGCATCACGACGCGGTCCTCCAAGGCTGAGAAGCAGCGCGTGATGAAGCGCTTCTCCAGTTCGTTCCAATCGGGGAGCACCTCTCCAATGCGTTTGTAGTTCGCCGCGTCGATCACATGCAGTTCCACATCGGTCAACGCTTGCAGGTTGAACCGGGCGGGCTGCCGGAAGATGAAAGCGGACAGGTCAACAACGAAGTAGCCCTTGGTACAGATCCATTTGGTGACCTCCTTCTCGTCGCGCACCACGTACTCGCGAAGAATGCCTTCCTGCACAAAGGCGAGCCGCTCGGACATCCGGCCCGCCTTCAAGAAGTATTCGCCTTTCAGCAAGGTGATCGGCTGGAAGAACGACGCGATGCGCTGGACATCCGCATCCGCCACGCCCATGGTTGCCACGATGTACTTTTCCAGTTCGGTCATTTCAGTAGTTCCGGGAGTGGGCAACAAGTGAACCATACCGGCCCTAGGGTAATGTGGATGATGGGGCTTTGGTCCATAGGGTTTCTCCGTGCGATCACGACGTTCTCGAGTGGCATCATGGCGAAGATCGGCACGGGAAGGCTATCCGCAGGACCTGTCCCGCCTGGCGGGATTTCGCAGATAGCGCAGATGAATGCGAATGCTGGATGGGCTATCGGTGCCATCTGCGACATCTGTGGATCGATCGCATTTGACAACCTTCGCGTAACGCGTAAACGCCACTTTTGCCCAGCAACGCCCTACCATGCGCACCGAGACCATCATTGCTGAACCACAGCTTTCGCATCTGGCCGAGAACCTCATCGGATCGGAGATCATCAAGATCGGAGGTCAGCTCAACGCGCGCATCGCGGCCGGGGAGAAGATCGCCAACCTCACCATCGGCGATTTCGACCCGAAGGTGTTCCCGCTTCCGGAGGTGTATGTGAACGAGATCATCACCGCCTACCGCGAAGGACACACGAATTATCCGCAGGCCAACGGCATGGAAGTGTTGCGCGCGGAAGTGGGGCGCCTCATCGCCCGCAAACAAGGGCTCAATTACACTGCGAACGAAGTGCTCATCGCCAGTGGCGGCAGGCCCTTGATCTATGCGGCGTTCCGCGCCATCGTGGATCCGCAGGACAAGGTGGTCTTTCCCATTCCCAGTTGGAACAACAACCACTACACCTTTCTCAATAGCGGTGTGCAGGTAGCAGTGGACACTTCCGCGGCCAACCGATTCCTGCCGACGGCCGAGGACCTACGCCCTCACCTGGGCGACGCGAGCTTGCTGGCCGTGTGCTCACCGTTGAACCCCACGGGCACTTCGTTCACCGCGGACCAACTCGGCGCGATCTGCGACCTGTTCCTGGAAGAGAACAATCGCCGCGATGGTCGCAAGCCGCTCTACCTGCTCTACGACCAGATCTACTCCGCGCTCACGCTGGGCGATACCGTACACGTGGATCCCGTTTCGCTGCGTCCGGAGATGCGGCCGTACACCATCTACATCGATGGCGTGAGCAAGGCCTTCGCGGCCACCGGCGTGCGCGTGGGTTGGGCCTTCGGTCCGGAGCGCATCATGCAGCGCATGCATTCGTTGCTGGGCCACATCGGCGCATGGGCGCCTAAGCCGGAGCAGATCGCCACCGCGCGATTGCTGAAGCAGGATGCCGTAGTGGACGACATCATTGCCGGACACAACGCCAAGATCCAGCAGCGGGTGGAAGCCTTGTATACCGGCATCATGGCGATGAAGGCCGAGGGCTTCCCCGTAGATGCGATCCCGGCAGAAGGAGCCATGTACCTCACCGTGAAGATCGATCTGCAAGGACGCAAGCTCGCTGATGGCACAGTGCTGAACGATGCCGAGGACGTTACGCTCTTCCTGATCCGCGAGGCGAAGCTGGGACTGGTACCCTTCTACGCGTTCGGTGGTGACCGCAACGCTCCGTGGTTCCGCGTTTCGGTGGGCGTGCTCCATATGGAGGACGTTCCCGGGATCTTCGAGAACCTGCGCAAGGCGTTGGGTCCGCTGCGTTGAACGTTCTCACATTCATGCGAAGGTGATCGGCCCATAGGGAGAGGGATCCCTTGGGATCACGACCACCGCGCCAACGCGATCGCGGCCAGCGTGGCGATGAAGATCGCGCCGGATCCAAGCCCCACCCACTTGCGCAAGGACTTGTCGCCGAAGAAGACCACGATGAGGAACTTCATCACGGTGTTCGAAAGGGTAGCCAGCAGGATGGCCGTAGCGCCTTGAAGTGTTTCCGTTGGTGGGATCTTGCGCGCCACACTCAGGGTGATCGCGTCCATGTCCGTGGCCCCGAACACCAAACTGGCACCATAGAGGCCTTGTGCACTGTAGTGCTCAGCGGCCAGCGCCATCAACCACTGCACCGCCATATAGGCCGCTGCGAACTGCACTGCAACGCGGAAGTTGAGCGGGTTCGTCAACGCCAAGGTGTCCGAAGCGGAATTGCCCACTTGGCGGTGGATGAGGAAGGCGGCTGCGACGGCGACAGCGGTGATAAAGACGATGGGAAGGATGAGATGAATGGCCAAAGCGGGGTTCACCACCCAGGTCTCCAGCAGGATGCGCGGATACATCACGGCCGTTGCCGCAACGATGCCCACAGCAGCGACCATGCGCGTGGTGCTGGTATGGGTCCGTGAGCGTTTGGCCAGGCTGAGTGTTACGGCCGTGCTCGAGACCAGTCCACCGATCAAACCCGTGATGAGGGTGCCTCTGCGGGCGCCCATGATCTTCGAAGCGACATAGCCGGCCAGGCTGATCCCTGTAACAAGGATCACCATCAACCAGATGTCGTGCAGGTTCCAAACCCCGCCGGGCCCGAATGGCTCGTCCGGCAGGAAAGGCAGTACCACCGCGGAAATGATCGTGAACTGGATGAAGGCGCGTATGTCCTGAGGTGTGAGTGTGGTGATGAACTCGTGCAGTTTCACTTTCAACGATAGGAGGGAAGTGACGATCACGGTGATGATGATCGCGAAAAGGATGTGGTTGTTGAACACCAAGGCCCCCAGCAGGAAGGTGATCACGCCGGAAAGCTCCGTAGTGATGCCGTAGCTGCCGGCTTTCGCCGTCATCACGTAGGTCACCACGACAACCGTGATGAAGCCGATCAACCCGGCGATGAAAGCCCATTCACCATACCGCTCGGCGAGGAAGGAGGAAAGGAAGCCGAAGAGCGCGATGAACGGATAGGTGCGTACGCCAGCGAACTGCTCCTCCTTGTCCACCACGCGCTTGGCGTACTCGCGCTCCAAGCCGATGAGAAAGCCGATGCCTATGGCGATGAACAGCCGAACGACCAAGCTCTGCTGTTCTATATCCATGGGGTCGAGGTAGTCCATGATCAAGCGCGAAGTTCGGTCCATTCGCACCAATATCCGTAACGGCGTTAACCGAGGCATTCCGATCAACAAACGGCTGAAAGAACCAACGGGTCGACCCTTTGCAATGGATCACCCAGGCACCGTCCATGGATCCGTGCCATGCACGTGACCGTCGCGCAGCACCTTTGCGTTCACGACGCATGAACCTGCCCACTACACTGCTACGCTTGCGCCTGGTGCAATTGCGCCGCTCCATCACACCCGCCGGTGTCGTGGTATTGCTGGTGGCATTTGCGCTGGTCCCGTTCGCCGTGCATCGCATGGTGGTGCATGATCCATCGCAGCAACCTTATGTGAACGGCTTGCTGTTGTTGATCCTGCTGGGCTGGCATCAACAACGCAAGGACCTCCACTTCGTGCTGAAGCACATCGAGCGTCCCTTGTCCAACATCGGTTCAGAATACCTGTTGGTGGCACTGCCCGTCGCGCTCGGGCAGCTGGGAACGCCTGCGTGGTACCAAGCAGCTGCGGTCCTTGCGTCCATCCCGCTCATCGGCCGCATTCAACCGCCGTTGTTGGCACGCCCGCGTTTGCGCTGGATCCGTTCCCGAATACCTGCACACCTGTTCGAGTGGAAAGGTGGACTGCAACATGCACATCCACTGCCCGCATTGTTGTGGCTGCTTTCGCTGGCCTTCTGCTGGCTGCCCATCCTTCCGTTGATGCTCCTTTGGGTGCTGATTGCGCTCTTGGTCAACACACAGGCGGATTGCGAGCCGCGTGCAATGCTGCTCGCGACCAGTCCCGATGCTTCAACGCTCTTGCGCCGCAAGCTCATCGGTGGAGTGGCGATAATCGCACTCCTCATGGTCCCCGTGTTGATCGGTGCAACGATCTTCCAACCCCAACTGTGGTGGGTGCACCTCTTTTTCCTCGCTGGTCAATTGAGCGTGGTGGGCTTGGCGATCATGCTCAAGTACCGGTCCTACGTTCCCAACGAACATCTCACTGGCACCGAACCCTTGGTGACCACGGCCGCCGTGTTCTCTGTTATGCCTGGCCTCTTCCTGCTGCCGCTGATCATGCTCTTGCGCGAGCGACGTGTGGCTTTGCAGAACCTTGATACCTATTTCCATGGTGACCCTCACTGACCTAGTCTGCGCTTACGGCGATAAACGTGTGCTCGACATTCCTTCATTCACATTCGCTGAAGACGGTGTGCATGGCATCGTTGGATTGAACGGTGCGGGCAAGACCACCTTGTTCAGCGCGCTCTATGGTTTCGGTCGTTCCAAAGGAGCGAAGGTCCTGTTCAATGGTGAGGATCTGAGCCGCCACAACGCGGCGTTCCTGGAATCGGAGAACTACTTCTATCCGGGCATCACGGGTCGCGAGTACCTGGATCTCTTCTCCGGCACGCAGCACTTCGATGTAAATGGCATGAACTCCCTGTTGCAGGTGCCGTTGGACGAGTTGATCACCGCCTACTCCACAGGGATGCGGCGTAAGCTGGCGTTGCTTGGGGTACTGAAATTGGACCGCCCGGTGGTACTGTTGGACGAGCCTATGAACGGGCTGGACTTGGCGGCTGTGCGTGTGCTGGAAGCCATCGTGCGCAAGCTCGCCGAGCAAGGCCGCACGGTCTTCATTTCATCACACATGCTGGCACCGTTGAAAGCGCTGTGCGGTCAGATCCACTTGGTGCAGGGCGGAAGCATCCGAAGGACCTACACGCCCGGTGAAATGGACGCACTTGAACAGGCGCTCTTCGCTGATCTTGATGCCCATACGGACACAATGATCGCGCGCTCGATGTGAGCAAATAGCGCATCCTGGTGGAATGCGCATGCGGATATTCCAGGGTATGCCTTTCCTCAGAATTTCGCAGTCAATCCCAGGCCGAAGGTCTGCTTGAACTGCGCAGCGGGGCCAGCACGTGTCATTTGATAGTGGTACGGATCACATTCATATCGTTATCAAAATACGACCAGGGTGTTGAACGATACACCTCAAGAACAAGGTTTTCTGGAAACACGGCGGTCAACGACGATCTTCGCCAAGTATCCGATCACCCATGTCCAAGCTTTCTTTCATCGGCTCCGCCAGCCTTCGCTCCGTTTTATTAACGGCATTGTGCACGTGTGCTGCAATTGCACATGCCCAAAACCCCGCCCTCATCGGCTACTGGCACAATTGGAACGACTTCAGCGCGCCGTACGTCGAGCTTGACCAAGTGGATCCGCGCTACAATGTGATCGAGGTGGCATTCGCAGAACCTGCGGCTGGTACCACCTATGATATGCAGTTCACGCCGTCGCTCACAGCGCCAGCGACGTTCATTGCGCAAGTGGCCGCTCACCAGGCCGCAGGTCACAAAGTGCTCATCAGCATCGGGGGGGCGAACGCTACGGTGCAGTTGAACAGCGATGTGGAGCGCGAACAGTTCGTGGCAAGCATGCTCACGATCATTGATGCCTATGGATTCGACGGCATTGACCTCGATCTCGAAGGTGCATCGGTATCTATTACCGGCGGCACCATCGCAGCTCCGGTGGATGCGCGCATCGTGCGTTTGATCGATGCGGTGCAGGCGATCTCCTCGCAGTTCGAAGTGGCGAACAGCCACGCGATGATGCTGACCATGGCACCGGAGACCGCATTCGTGCAGGGTGGGCAGGGTGCGTTCGGCGGCATCTGGGGCGCGTATCTACCGATCATCGAAGCGTTGCGCGATCAGATGGACATCCTGCAAGTGCAGCTTTACAACAGCGGAAGCATGTATGGCATCGATTGGAACATCTACGCGCAAGGCACAGCCGATTTCATCGTGAGCCAGACCGAAGCGGTGATCCAAGGCTTCAGCACGGGTGGTGGGTTCTTCGATGGCCTTCAACCAGAACAAGTCGCGGTGGCCTTGCCAGCATGCGTCAGCGCCGCTGGTGGTGGCTATACCGATACAGCGACCGTGCGCGCGGCGATGGAGTACCTGCTTGGCGAAGGGCCGCAACCAGGATCCTACACGCTGGCTCAATCCGGCGGATATCCGGGGTTGCGCGGCATGATGACGTGGAGCGTGAACTGGGATGCGGTGAGCGCGTGCAATGGTGCGAACAGCTACGCGGAGAACTACGAGCGGATCTTCGGGGACGCCAGCACCGGAATGAATGCCATGGTAGCTGAGCCCTTTTCGTTGTATCCGAACCCTGTCACAGACGAGATCTTCTTCAGCGCACCGACACTCGGCCCGATCACCATCCGCGACCTTTCGGGTAGGATCGTCCAGCACTTGTCGGGAAGGATCCCGGCCCAAGAGGTCGACGTGCGCGCGCTTGCTTCCGGCATCTATCTGATCGAGGGGACGGACTTCGCTCCGCAGCGTTTCATGAAGGACTAAAGCTGGCCGCGCCGCACGGCGTAGATCCACTCGTCCTGCACCACACCGTTCTTCACGAGTGTGCTGATAAGCTTCGCTTCCAAGATGAAGCCGGCCTTCTCCAGCGCACGCTGCGAAGCGATGTTGCTCCCAAAGGGCGTGGCGAAAATGCGCGTCACTTCCGGGTAGGCCGCGAAGCCCAGTTCCACCATCTGTTTGATGGCCTCGGTCATGATGCCCTGTCCGCGATGAACGGTGGCCAGCCAGTAGCCGAGTTCCATGTTGCGCCGCCACAAGTCCTGCTTTGGGTGCAGGCCGATAGCACCGCAGCATTCCCCTCCAACTTCGATGCAACGGCGCAGGGGCGGAACGGTATTGATCGCGGTCTCCAGAAAAGCACGGCCCGCTTCTTCAGTGAACGGGTTGGGAAATGAGTCTGTCAGGTTGGCCGCGACGGTGGGATCGCTGGCGTACGTCACCAGGGCGGACAAGTCTTCCATGCGGAAGGGCCGTAGTTCGAAAGCGATCATGGGCCAAAGATGTCACCGCTGCGGCTTCGGCGGTGTGCTGCCCATCTCGAACTCCAGAATTCCGCCTGCCATGATCTCCGGATGCGTGATGTACATTCGCTCCAGCAAGGTGTCGTTCAGTTTCACCTTCTTCACGTATGTGTTCTTCGGGCCTTGGTTCGTGGCCACCACGGTAAAGGTCTTTCCGTTATTCAGCGGGATCGTGGCACGCTCAACGACCGGCGCACCCAGTTCGTAGCGGTCGCTTCCCGGGCACATCGGATAGAAGCCCATCGCGCTGAAGACGTACCACGCGCTCATCTGCCCGCAGTCGTCATTGCCGCTCAGGCCATCGGGCTTGGGCTTGTACATCTGGTCCAGCACATCGCGGACGCGCTTGCCGCACATCCACGGCCGGTCGCTGTAGTTGTAGAGGTAGGCCACATGGTGGCTGGGCTCGTTGCCATGCACGTAGTTGCCCATGATTCCATCGCGCGTGATGTCCTCGGTCTTCGCGAAGTACTTGTCATCGAGCCGCATGGTGAAGAGCGAATCGAGGTGCTCGCCGAAGCGCTTCGGGCCCTGCATCGAGAGCACCAGATCCAATGGGCGATGTGGAACGTACAAACTGTAGTTCCATGCGTTGCCCTCGATGAAGCCCTTCTGGTGTGTATCAAGTGGATCGAACTCTTCCGAGAACTCTCCGCTGGCCAAGCGCGGGCGCATGAAGTCGGAGGACGGATCAGAGACCCAACGATAATTCCCACTTCGCGTCAGGAATTCTGTCGCAATGGGCTCTTGGCGCATATGTATGGCCATCCGCGCGATGCAGTGATCGTCGTAGGCGTATTCCAAGGTCTTGGACACGCTTGCTCCACTGCGG
>JANNYL010000602.1:0-1063 GCA_031410075.1 Flavobacteriales bacterium | reverse complement strand
TGGCTCATGATGCCATCCGCTGCGGGGCTGTTCTTCGCGTCGCTGAAGAGATTCATGACATCATCCATTCCGAAGCCATCGCCACCACCGATCACTTCTTTCACACTGTCGGCAGCTGCGGTAATGGAACCGTGGGTTTGTTGCTCGTTGAGGCCGAGCTTGCTCATTAGTTCAGGAGCCGCTTGGCTCTTAAGGGTCGAAAGGATCTGGTCGAACATGGTCGGTTGGGATTTGAGGCTTAGGACAAGAAGGGTTGGGGTGCGTCACTCTTTTGCTCAAAAGTATTCCAAGCGTAGCCGTTCGTGAAGCATTGCCAACTTTTCTGCAATCGACGCTTATGCCAGGATCACCCCTTCCGAGCGATCACCAAAACTGATGCTGGTGCCTTGCTGATGCCTGTGACCGGTCAACCAACAAAGCCAAGCATCCGCTTCGTGTCGGTCCGCTGGCAACGGTGGAGGAAGCATGAACATGCCCGCCATCAGCCGTAGGTTGTGTCGGGGTATTGCTCGTCCAGAAGGGATCTTCAGGAAATCCCATTCATGCCGAACAAGGGCCGAGGGATAGACCTCGAAAACTTCAATACCCAACGACCTCCACTTAGCTGCTGCGCGCATCGCTCTCGCAGTTAGCCCACCCAAGAACATGGGACTCATTCCGCCGGCTTTGCGATCGGCCAAGCGAAAGATGAAATCATCACCTCTGCCGAAATAAGCCGAAGGAAGGCTAAGCGGTGCATCGATGTAGATCCTCTCAGGTCGATTGGCCCCAACCCAATCCGACAACCACATATCCGCCTCTTGACCTTTTTCGCTTCGAGCGAATTTGAAAAGTCCACGGTCCCGATAACAAATGGCTGTGGTTCCTGCGGTTTGGGCACCAAAATCAACACCAATGAACATGGTCCTGAAAACAACGCATACCCTCAATGGTTCACACTTACCGTATCGCCGCGGTGGAACTTCCAATGAACAGCTTGGAAGCCACGAACGTTTATGCTTCAAATGCAGAACGAACCTATTCTTATTGTCGGTGCGACCCACGGCATTGGCCGTCGATTGGC
>JANNYL010000601.1:0-1249 GCA_031410075.1 Flavobacteriales bacterium | reverse complement strand
GCCGGGGCCACCGTGCCCTTCGATCCGGATCGTTTGGCCATTTTCCACACCTGCTGGAACTGTGATCCGGATCTGTTTTCCGTTCACCGTAAGCATTTGCTTGTGCGTGCGATAGGCGTCGATCAGATCCAATTTCGAGGTGGCCTGCAGATCATGTCCTCGGAATTTCACCTGGCGCCCACCACCGCCACCGAACATGGAGCCGAACAGGTCGGAATAGTCTTCTGCCTCGGTGCCGCCAGCGCGGGATCCAGCGCCTCCGAATGGCCCATCACCCGAAAACTGTCCGCTCTGGCTTCCCTTGCCTTGCTCGCGCTTGGCTTGTTCGAACTGCTCGGCGTGCTTCCATTGCTCGCCGTACGCGTCATATTTCTTTCGACTTACTGGGTCGCTCAGTACTTCGTTGGCCTCGTTGATCTCCTGGAATTTCTTCTTCGCGTTATTATCATTGGGGTTCAGGTCCGGGTGGAATTTGCGCGCCAACTTGCGATAAGCGCCTTTGATAGCGTCAGCGGTAGCGTTCCGCTCCACACCAAGAACCTTGTAGTAGTCCTCTGCCATTTGCGGTGAAGTTATTGCCCCACTGGCATGAGCAATGTCATGTGCCGGATCGCGCGGATCACGATCGATCCCATCTTATGCTATCTCAATGCATCAACGTATTTCAACGGACGACATTTGCGCACTAACCACCGATCCATGAAAACCCCAAGCTCACTTATCCTGATCACGGCCTTGATCGGCCTTTCGGCCTTCACGGCTATCAATTCATCCAACTGGACCATCGCTGAGGGTTACTCGGTGAAATTCAGTAGCGAAGACCCAACCGGTGTCTTTGAAAAAATGAAAGGAACGGTGGTGTTCGATGAGAAGGACCTCACCACCGCGAGTTTCAACGTGGCGATCGATGTGAACTCGATCAACACCGGGAACGGAATGATGAATCGCCATGCGGTTAGCGAGAAGTGGTTCGATGCGGAGAAATATCCCGAGATCACCTTCGTGAGCGAGCGTGTAGCCAAGACAAAGGCGGGCTACGATGCCATCGGGAAACTATCGGTGCATGGCGTTACCAAGGACTTCACGATCCCGTTCACCTTCGCAGCCAATGCGACCGGTGGTGTATTCACAGGAGCGTTCGATGTCTCGCGTATCGCGTTCGGGGTAGGTGAAGCCGGGAAGGTTTCCGACATCATGAAGATGGAAGTTTCGGTTCCGGTCAAGAACTGAACCGGTTCGACAAACGGGT
>JANNYL010000600.1:0-1387 GCA_031410075.1 Flavobacteriales bacterium | reverse complement strand
AGAGATCACCGGACCAGCAAAAAGCTACGCGCGTTTTGGTGCTTTGGGCGTGCAAATGATGGCGGCTATCGTGGTGTTCCTGCTTCTGGGCAGGTGGCTCGATGGAAAACTTGCCCTCAAGACACCATGGTTCACTGTGGTCGGTGTGTTCCTGGGTATTTCCGGGGCACTTTGGTTCTTGTTCAAAGAGACTCGAAAGGGCGAGAATTGATCCGTCGTGAAAGTCGGGTTTGGTCGTTCGACTTCAGTGCCTACTTTCGCGGCCGCAATGAACGGGACGTCCGCATTCAGTTTTCTTCTAAAGCCGTTGGTGCGCGCGGCTTTCGCGCTTTTTTTAGTGGTTTCTTGTTCCCCAGCTTTCGCACAAGAACACGAGCAACTTGCGGGTTCCACCGAGGCACATGGTGAAGAACATGCGAAAAAAGAGTTCAAGGCTGGTGAGCTCATCATGGAGCACATCGGCGATAGTCACGACTGGCATATCGTTGGGCACACGCACCTGCCACTTCCCGTCATTCTGAAAACCCCTGGAGGTTGGGAGTTCTTCAGCAGCTCGCACCTTGCCCATGGTGAACACTACTCAGGTAAGTACGGCACCTACGCGCTTACGGAGAAGAACAAGATGATGGTGGTTGACGCTGCAGGCAGCGCGGACGAGCTCGCTACCAAGGCGATCATCGACTTCAGTCTTACCAAGAATGCCATGACCTTGCTCCTGTGCGTTACGCTGATGTGCGTGATCTTCATTGGCATGGCACGTGGCTACGCGAAGCGAGGCATCGCCGGCCCCAAAGGCTTGGCGAGTTTCTTGGAGCCGATCATCGTTTTCGTGCGGGACGATATCGCCAAGAACTCGATCGGCGAAAAGCACCACATGCGCTTCGTGCCATACTTGCTCACCCTGTTCTTCTTCATTTGGTTCCTCAACCTCATTGGCCTGATCCCGATCTTCCCCTTTGGTGCCAACGTAACAGGAAACATCGTAACGCCGTTGGTGCTTTCCACCGTCACTTTCCTATTGGTGACCCTTGTGGCCAGGTGGCCTTACTGGCGCCATATGCTCGCGATGCCCGGCATCCCGATACCCGTGCTCATCATTCTTACGCCGATCGAGATCATGGGGCATTTTATTCGCCCGTTCACCTTGCTGATCCGATTGTTCGCCAACATCATGGCGGGCCACATCGTGGTCCTCGTGTTCATCTGCTTGATCTTCATATTCGGAAGCGGAAGCGTGGCGGGGGGCATCGGGGCCAGCATCCCTTCTGTTCTGTTCGGCACGTTCGTGAATTGCCTCGAGATCCTCGTCGGTGCCTTGCAGGCCTACGTCTTCACCTTGCTTACCAGTATCTACATCGGTTCTGCAGTAGCTGAGCCGCACCACGAC
>JANNYL010000599.1:0-4597 GCA_031410075.1 Flavobacteriales bacterium | reverse complement strand
CAGATACCATAGGCTGTAGCCGAGATCAAGCCAATACCAGCGGCCAAACCATCAACCCCATCGATCAGGTTGAACGCATTCACCAAAACGACATACGTCAAAAAAGAGAAAGCGATGCTGACCTCCACCGGCAACTCGTACAGCCCGAAGATCCCGTGCATATCATGTATACGGACACCACCAAGGACCACCAGGATATAACCCACGATCATATGGCCAAAGAGCTTCTTCACTGGAGAAAATCCGATGATGTCATCCTTCACACCGATGAAGAACAACAGAACCATGGTGGCGATAACGAATTTGAAATCCTTGTACGAAGCGCCCATTTCCATGTACAGCTTCTTGAAGCCGTCCATCTTGTAACTGAGTTCTGACGCCTGCGGGAACCAAAGGCTATAGCTGAAAAGGATGGCCGCAAAAATGATGATGCCGCCAATAGTGGGAACGCTCCGGCTATGGATCTTCCGCTCTTCCGAAGGTTCATCGACCAAATGCTTCATGCGAGCTACTTTGATCAGGCTGGGCATAGTAAAAAGCACCACAATGAACGCCGTGAAAAAGCCTAGAAGAAGTATGTAACCGTGGGAACCCAATAGAGTGGTGTTGCGAGTGTCGAGTGAGCGTGTATAGTCAGAGGTCGTAGTATCGATTGAAGAGACCGGTGCGTAAAGTGACGTAGATGTAATGACTGTTCTGAAAGTCGGGGGCGGGGTTGATGTCGCGGATACTCATGCCTACACTGAGGCTCGTGTTCTGGTTCTGGTTGATACGCCAAGCGAAACTAAGATCCAGCCACATTCGGGTCCGATCCACCGAAAGACTATCGGCACCAGTTTCTTCACGGGTGTCGAAGATGTCACTTCCGCTCACGGACACAGCCGAAGTGTCTAAGGTGAAGGTGGCCAAACTGGCTTGGGCGCGCATCCAGAAACGCTCTTTGATCCCGTAGTCCACGATCACATTGGTTTCCTCGAAACCTGCACCCAACGGATGTGCCAGAGGCTGGTTGTAATGACCATAACTACTGCGAGAGCGGGGGCTTGTATAAGCAAAAGGAGTCGCACTATTATGCTCCACCAGCAAGTGAAGGTCGCGGCGCAGCAGATCGAACCATTGTATACCGGCCTGCCAGGCATAGCGTTGGCGCGAAGGATCATCGAGCGCGAACTGGCCGTATGCGAAGATCTTGTCCGTGAAACGGAATTTGGCGTCAACCCCAAGTAATTGCTTGTTCTCCTTGCCGGAAAAACCGTTCACAATGGTGTTCACCCCGATCACAGGATTCACCTCCATCGCGTTGAATGGACGCACTCCGGTGCTGTCTATGTTGCGCCATAGGGTAGCCTCGAACAACCCTAATTGCGCGGGACCCAAATTCACGCTCAGGTGTTTGAAGCTGGCGCGCTTCCAGAAGAACAATGCTTCGCTGCTCTGGCCAGTGTTCAAGCGGTCACCCGGATCACTGGCCAACTGGAACTTGGCATTGATGGTGGTGTATTGGAACCGCTGATCAGTGGTCAACGCGCTCAACTTCAAGTATGGATAGGGGAACGTATTGTCACTGAGCAGTACACTGCGATACCCGTTACCCACGAAATGCCGACCGTTCCCGAATTGCACATTGAGCCACCGCTTCGGGCTCCAACTCACATTACCATGCGCCCAGGCGAAATCGAAGCCGCGCGCGCCGAAAGTCTTCACGCGGCCCTGCCCGGGAACTACGCCGCTTCCTCGGGTATACACATAGAGGTAGAGCGGCAGAATGGCTTGGTTCTCATAGAAGCCCGTTTGGAACGACACATCACGCCCGAGATCAGCCTTGATCCAGAAACCGCGCGAGTTGAAGTTGTTCTTCGAACGATTGATGTTCGCTACCTCGGCCTCATCCAGGTCGCCGCCTGCTTCGAAGCGGAAAACCGGATCTATAGTGACATTGAACCCACCGTCCTTCACTTGGATCAAGTGCTCACGAAAAAGCTTGGTTGTGACGTAGTAATAATGCCTTGAACTATCCGGGCGGAACCCCATCACGTTCTCGAGATCAGCGCGGCTCTCGATGATCGGCCGCAATCCGGTGTGCATCGTACTCGTGCGGCAAGCACCGTTGCGATCGATGTCGTAGTAGATATCGCGGTTCAGCGGCACATCGTTCTGCTGGGCCCACGCGGATAGCGCTGTGGCACAAAAGAGGATGGCGATAGAACGAGCGAGCATGGAGCCAAGAGAAGGTCGCCGAAGGTAGAAGATGACAGTGTGCGATACGATCCGCACAATTGTAGGCCGTAGTGAACCAGATCCGATCAAGCCAGCAGTTTCTTCAATCGTATCCGCGTGATCTTGTTCTGTTCCTCCGCCGCGACCATCACTTCGGTCTTGGGGTCGTTGGGCATGCGGGCTTCCAGCAGGGCGAGCATTTCGGCCGCGCTCTTGCCGGTGGCGCACACGATGAAGATGTGCCCGAACTTCTCCTCGTAGTCAGTATTGCCCTTTGCGAGACGCTCAAGCACGGCGCGGTCCGCTCCTTCCACGCCCTTTTGCTCGCCACCGGCCCAAGCTTTCGTGTTCGCATATTTTTGGGCGAGACTTTCCACATCGCCGATCCGCGGATGACCTTGAAAGGCTTCGAGGTAATCGTCGAGATCGCATTCTTCCCAGATCCTGTCGCTGATCTCCAACATCTCTGGCAGGCTCTCGAACGGACGGTCGATCACCATGCGTTCCACCCAGCGGGCCGCACCACAGCATTGCTCGAACGCGACCGTGGCGTCGGCTTCGGAGAGTCGGTTGAGGGCGTCGAGGGTCATCAGGAGTGCAGCGCGGTGGAAATTACAGATCGCTTCGCCCCAAATGCGGGCTCGCGATGACGAGGAAGAAAGGGGGCGTGGATGCGGCGAGACGCCGTACCCACGCCCCGAGTATCAATCCGTCATTGCGAGGAGTCATCGACGAAGCAATCTGTAATTCAATCCACAATAGTTCCCCAAAGGCGCATCCGGCTCACGCCCCCATCCGGGAAGATGCTCAAACGTACATGCGTCACGGGTTCCTTGCACGATACCTCCCGCTCATACTGGTGCTCATGGTCGGCCTGGAGCTTCGTGCGCTCGATGATGGTGTTCCACTTCGCGTTCGACAGATCATCGGTGGCGCTGTTCGCTCCTTCCAGCAGGAAGGTGTCCGGGTAGTTGCCCTTGAAGTGGCAGGTATCGATCAGCGCCTTCTGGATGATGCCCTTGTGCGCCAATCGCACGATCACCCAGTCGCGGTTGTTCGGTGTGCGATTGCGTTTGGTTTCCCAGCCATCGCCCATGTTCACGCCGCGGCCGGGCATGATCAGGTTGTTCATGTGGCTGAAGAACATGTCGTTGCATTGGATCGCCAGCGCGCCGTTCTGTGCGGACACGAGATCAACGACCTCATCGGGCTTCACGCGTGACCAGTCGCGCTGGACTTCGCCGTAGACACGCAGGCGGGCCAAACCGCCATCGGGGTAGATGTGCAGGCGGATGTGCGTGGCCAACGGCAAGGCTGGCATGGCTTCCACGAAATGCTGACTTCCTGGGTTCAACGTTGCCCTTGGCAGGATCTCCACCCACTTCTCCCCTTCTCCGTTTGCATTGGACAGTCCGTTCGGGGCATAGCAGGCTTCGATCGAACAGGCCTGTGGCTGATTGCCGAGGAAGTGCGCGGTATCCACATCGAAGCCTTTGATCGTACCAGCGGCACCAAGCCGGACGATCGCGATGTCGTGCCCTTCGGTGCGCTTACGGCGGCTTTCCCAGCCGTCCATCCACTTGCCGCGGTCAGTGTACTTGTCGGCGATGAAGATGGGCTTGCTGGGCTTGATCAGGTTCTCCTTCTCAGCGAAGAAGTCATCGGTACACCAAAGCACCTTGCCCCCGAAGCGCTCGGCGGCGAGGTCGATGAGGTGGGTGAAGGCGGGGGCGTTCATTTCTTGAGACACTTGAAAAGGTACTGCTTGTTAGTTGACCGGAACAGCTATGGCCATCCCGTGAAATCCTCGAAATCATGAATGCCGGCAATGTGATTCGGTGGCGGTACGCGCTCCTCTAAACGCAGGGCTGCTTCCCAAGCCCTCTCTACAACGCGGTCCTTGTCATACCACTTTTTTACATCGGCATGGAGACCCACTCCATCTACCAATTCGATCAATATGGCGCTGGTCAGATTGGCCAGTCGAAACTGGAATGAATACCCGAAGTGGAATTCGAAGTACACCACTTTGGCGCACCCGGCCAGCTTCTGCCTTATCCGATCGACGGGTATAGGCTCCCCGTCCGGTCCGAATGCCGGGATCTCATTCAGCATGCGCTCCTTCCTTTCCGGCGCGAGATCCTCGAAGTTCATTTCAAAACCGCACATGATCTCCCTTCCACGAAGGAGGTCGATCGAAGTATCCGGGAAGCCGAGCTTGAACGGAACATAACCGCTCGTCCTGCGCACAAAGGAGAAATTCGGGTGGATCTCACAGATCATATCCCGTTCGTTCAGACGTGCCATGATCTTCTCGATCAAATCGTCCGAGTGCTCCCTGACGAAAACTACAAGTGTTTGACTCATGGCCGTTCAACTG
>JANNYL010000598.1:0-5389 GCA_031410075.1 Flavobacteriales bacterium | reverse complement strand
CACTTGGAAACGCTCATTGATAGGCCTATTACTTATGGCTTGTTCATACGTGTTTGCAGCTTTGGCGGATGGAGCTTGTGGTCGGTGGTGATCGCGCAGTCGCTCCTGTTGGGTCATGTTGTAGGCAGGGCGCTTCGTAGCATTGGTTTTCATAACCGATGGGTGCGCAGTGCGGTCATTAGTGCGGCGGCTTTGTTCTCGGGCCTTCCCTTCGTGTGCGGACAGTTGATCACTGACGTGTTCACACCTACCTTACTGTTCACGCTGTACCTTTTGCTCTTCTGCCAAGATCTTTCGCGGGGCGAGCGTGTGCGCTACGCCGCCATTTTCTTGCTTGTGTTCGCCATGCACATGTCGCACATCGCGTTGACCATATTGTTGCTGATCGTTGCGCTTGTTCACCATATACGCGATAAAGGCATGCAGAACCCGCAGCGTTGGTGGATCAACGTGGGTGTGGTGGTCACACTGGGCATCGTGGGCACCTTGGCAATGGGTGTTGCGTTGGCCAAATCAAAGAACACATTTTTCGCGGCGAGCATGGCTGGAAGCGGGATCCTGCAACGCTATTTGCTTGAACATTGTGCGACCGAGCATTACCATCTATGCGCTTACATTGATCAGATACCCCTCAGCGCGGATGAGTTCTTGTGGGCCGATAACACCGTCTTGAACACTTTTTCGGACCGGCAAGAACTGAACAACGAGTTAGGCGCTATCGTTCGTGGATCTTTTCGCGAACCGGCTTTCATTGGTATGCACATCACTTCGGCATTGTCTGCTTCAGCGAAGCAACTCACGCGTTTCGCGGTTGGCGATGGCAATGGAGATTTCCATGAGGGCACGCAGCTCTATGAACGTGTGGCACTCTTCATTCCCTCGGAGCTGAAGGCATTCAACAACGCGCGCCAAATGAAGGTTGAAGCCTTCCAAGGCCCAATTCGCACCGCGAACTGGTTCTACAACTTCATCATGGTGGCGGCTTTGTTGGTGATCGGGGTTGTGCGCATCTTCTTTTGGACTAGGCTAAGCAACAAGCCTGATCTGGGACCATTCATTCTATTTCTGCTCATAGGCTTTGTGGTTACAGCCAGTTCGAACGCATCGTTAGTGATGGTAGCTGATCGCTTCGGCACGAAGCTGGCGTGGATCGTTCCATTCATAGCGCTCGTGCTGTTGGTGAAATTGCGCATCCCGAAGGGAACAGAACCGATGGATGAGTGATGGTCAACATGGCGCCACACACCATATATGCGTTTCATCGACCAGCCGCGCTTATGCTTGGTGTCATCATCGCGTGGGCTGCAGTAGGTCCGTGCGCTGCACAAGTATTGGCGGATCCTGTGCAACACCCGGTCGTTGGAATTCTACAAGACGATTTTTGCGAGCACGGGCCCTGGCACCTGGTCTTCGAAGATGAGTTCAACGGGGACACACTGAACACCGATACTTGGTTGCGGTTCTACCCCTATTGCAATAACAACGATGAATGCTTGGCAAGTCGAACGCACGGTTTGCCCGATGAGCAGCAGATCTTCATGGACGAGAACGTTGTGCTCACTGGAGAGGGCACTGTAAAGCTGGTCGCGAGAAAAGGACCTCTCACAACCTGGTATTCCGCCCGCTCGGTCTACACATCGGGCATGCTGCATAGCCGCCTGCAATTCAACCGTGGTCGTTTCGAGTGTCGCTGCAAAGTGCCCCTGAGTACTTCTCACTCTTTGTGGCCAGCCTTCTGGTTGTTCGGTGGTGGCCCTGCCTGCTCCGAGATCGATATCCTCGAGATACTATGGGATAGATCCACATCATACCATCATTCACTACATCGGTATAACGACAACTGCGATGGCAACCACGCCAGTGATGAAATGACGCACGACCTTGGCGAGCTTTCTGCCGACTTCCATGTTTACCGTGCCGATTGGGATAAGTGGTTCGTGAACTTCTATATCGACGAGGTGCTGATCTATCGGTCCTGCCGCTTCGTAGACCTCCATAACAAACCGGTTTCCACATGCGTGGTGCCCAGTGGAGCCTACATGCAGAATCAAGCATTCCCTGCCCAAGATGCGTACCTGTCCATCATCTTGGATCTTGCGATACACAAAGGGCCTCCAGGTCAATCACTCGGCGTTGGCACTGAAGTGGCCAATCTACCGTGTGCGCTGGAGATCGATTACGTGCGGGTTTATCAACGGTAGCAGGGTAGTTCTATTGCAAATACATGCTTCAGTCGAACTTCTAGTGGAAGTGCCATCCCCTCAGCTGCAAGTCTTCCACAAACTCTGGCTCGGGGTCCCGCTGAAGAGATTGAAGGCCAAGTCGAAGTAATTCGTGGGTTTGGCAGTTACGAAGACGAAGTCTTCACCAGCAGATGTCGTAAATGCATTCGCACAACCTGTCCCGTTCGCGGGATGCCACAAGAGACTCCGCCCTGCTGGCCAGAGGTAATGGTTGGGGTGGGAAATCGTGCGCCAGAGTGGGGCACCTACGTTTCGATGCCAACCCTGACGCGCAACAAGTAGAATGCAGAAGGCCCGGCACGCTCAGGTGCCGGGCCTTCCAAGGAACACCAGGTACAGCTTAGGCGGCTGCCTTGCCACGGCCCAGCAACAGGCCGATGACCGCACCTATGCAGGCTGTCCATACCGTGTTGGCCAACATGTCCACGACTACCGTCGTGAGATTGGCGAAGTAGTTCATCATGGCCAGGAAGCCGAGGTCCACACTCAGGTAGAACAGGCCGCCCATCAATGCACCCGTCATGGCGCCACCCATCAGGTCCTTGATACCCATGCGTTGGAACAAGAGGGCCATCAGTAGACTAAGCGTCAAGTTGCTCAAGAACATCAGGCCGAGGTTCATTTCACCTTCCGCCTTCATGAGCCCTTCATAGTGGACCATGTTGGCCTCGAAGTAGCCCATGAGGAGCGTGCCCCAAATGAGCCATCCCAGCAGGAATGCGACCACGCCGCCAACCAAGGCAGCAACGAGTACTTTCATGTTCATGGTGATGTGGTGTTTTGGTTCAGTTCGAATGTATGCGCCCTCGGAAAGCGGTGACCCAAGTTGGGGTGAACGGATCAACCGGTGACGGTTGAAAACAAGGGTATCAAACCTCGATAAGGTCTCTGGCTTCGGAAGCCTGGCGCTCGGCGCACAGCACGTCTTGGATCGGGTGTGGCTTCTGCGTGGGCCGTTGAACAAAGAAGCTCCACACTACTCCACCAATACGCTGATCCGCTGCTCGGTTGCACCCTCGCGCACTTCCAGCAAGTAGGTGCCGGGAGCCAACGCGTTCACATTCATGCGCACGTCGCCGCTCGTGTTCGCACGCAAGAAGAGCGCTACGCGACCTTTCGTATCGAACAAGCGCAGCACCGAGCCAACGTTCACGTTCGTGATCATCAGCACTTCACCAGCAGGTTGCGGATACGCGCGCAACGTGGTTGGATCGTTCTCGCTGATACCCACCGTACCGAAGTACACGGGCAGGCTTTGGCTTGTGCAACCGTTCGCATCTGTGATCACCACACTGTAGTTGCCGTTCACCAAGGGGCTCCAACTCTGCTGCGTTGCGCCCGCAATAAGGTCGCCATCCACATACCATTGATAGCCGACCGCCGTGGTGGACGTCACGGACATGCCGATGTTCGTGGCAGTGGGAGCGGGCGGTGGTGGCTGCACCTCGATGGTCACCGTGGTATCGTTCACACAACCGAAAAGGTCGGAGCCCAGAACGGTCCACGTGAAGTCGCTGGTGGGCCATACATCCACAGAGGCACCACCCGTACTGCTGATGAAGAGGTTGGGACTCCAGGTGAACACCTGTGCCCCCACAGCGATAATGTTCGCCGTATCGCCGAGGCAAATGGTGTTGTTGCCCGCGGAAGCGACCACCGTGGGCAGGTTATGCACCGTGAGGATCATGAAGTCATTGTTCTGGCAGCCGTTCGCATCCGTAACGAGCACGGTATAGGAAGTGGTCTCCGCAGACGAGGCGATCGGGTTGGCGATCGCCGCATTGCTAAGGCCCGTGGCGGGGAACCATTG
The DNA here is from genome assembly GCA_031410075.1 of Flavobacteriales bacterium. Lineage (GTDB taxonomy): Bacteria > Bacteroidota > Bacteroidia > Flavobacteriales_F > PHOS-HE28 > PHOS-HE28. Next base: position 1,336 of record JANNYL010000598.1, on the reverse strand, counting down.
GTAGGTGGTTCCACCGCTCGCTTGCAGTTGCTGATCGGATCCTGCGCACACCTCCGCGTCCACACCTGCATTGGCCAGCGGCAGGCTGTATACCGTTACATAGTTGGGCAATACGATCACATCCGGGCCATCCACTGTAACCACGCTCAGCGTTACATCATACGTGCCGGGAGCGGGATATTGCACCAACGGGTTCGGATCCGTGCTGGTGGCCGGCACGCCGCCTTCGAAGGTCCATGCATAGCTCGATGGTGTACCCAAGCTCGCATCCGTGAACTGCACGGTTCCCTCCGGACAAATGCTCGCATGATCGGCCGTGAAGTTCGCCGCGTGCGTGAGGTACTTCAGGGTAAGACCACTCACCAACGGATCGTTGAAGTTGGAGCAGCCCACGCCCGGATAGCACGAGTCCTCCACACGCACATGGCCGTTTATCGCCCCACCACCTGTGGCAATGGCGTTGGTGAGCACCGTGGTGTTCACGTTCGCGGTACGGTTGAACATCACGCACTCCGTGACATTGCCTGTTTCGTAATACACCTGCGTGTAGGTATCCACGCCGGTCTCCAGTTCGATCCAGATCTTGCTGCTGTTTCCGAAGACCTGTTGCCAACACGCGAGCCATCCGAAGGTGAGCGTGCCACCACCGGTGGTGGCCGTTGCATTGGGAAAGCTGAAGTCCACCCAACTATTGAGCTGTGAACCCTGGATGGTGGGTAGCGTGTAGGTGTACGTGGTCTGTGCTTGCGAAACGGCGCAGAGAAAAACGAGCGGGAGCAGGCGTACTATTTTCAGCATGATGGTTGGCTTGGGCCGTTAAAATAGGAATGGATAAATAAGCAGGAACAAGAAGAAAGCGGCCTTCGTTCACGGGCTGCCGTTCGCGTTCGCGCATTGAGCATTGTGATGGGCCGTTGATCCCGAGCGTTACCATCTGCCGGTGCCGAATTGATGTTCGGTAACCAACACCCAGAACCATGCACACACATTCTCTTTTTCTCGCTGCGGCACTGCTATGCACTTCGTTCCAACCGGCAACCGTGTTCGATCCCGGGGCCAGGCTGGTAGCCCCTGTTGGTGGCCCGCCGAGCATCCGTTTGGCTGGCAAGGCAGGCGGTGATATCGGCAAGTCCGAATGGGCTGCCATCAAGACCGTGGAGATCCATGGTTGTGTGAACGATGTGCGCATCACCACGCTCACCATTTGCATCAAGGACTGCAGGGCAAAGGACGCCAGGCTAAGTGGTCGCGATGGCAGCATCACTTCCGCCATGCGCACCATGATCGCCAACCTGCCTGCGGGCACGCCGTTCACCGTGAAGGTGGTAGTGATGGA
>JANNYL010000597.1:0-10526 GCA_031410075.1 Flavobacteriales bacterium | reverse complement strand
TTCCAATACATGCGGGACTATTGCTGAGCTACCACGAGTCAGAAAAGTCGCTGCCTCATGGCTAGCCGGGAGGCGCCGTATAGGAAAAAAAGTGTAACTGTACTGGTTCAGCGTTTCATTGGTCAATGAAGGCCAAGAATGCGCTGCGTAACGGGATGGTAGGGCGAAAGACCAGGACCGGAGGGATTTTTCTCCACGTGATAGGCAACACCGCTAACCCACGAAACGTGCGTACAAGAATTTTCGCTCGCTTGCTTTGGGTTGGTGGTTTTATACCATTTCGCAATGTGGATCAGGTTAAAGATGCGCGGCTATTCTTTCGCACGACGAGCCGGAGAGGGCGTTGCGTAATAGCCTGCACCGGTCTCCGGATAGGGGGTGCTACGGAATGACATCCCAGGTGAAGTGCTGCGGAGAAAGAGCTAGCAGATCGGCCTGAGCGATTGCGAGATGGTATAACATGAACTTGAACTAGCAGCAACAAAAAAGGACGAGCACACGGCTCGTCCTTTTTTGTTGAATGAAGCGGAACTCTACTTCGCCTTCACGAATGGAACCTGCTGGCGCGTGCCATTGTTCTCGAGCACCAGAACAAAGAACCCCTCTGGCAATACGCTCGTGTCGATACGTCCGGAATTCGCGCCGGGCATTCCGTTCACACGTTGCTGCATCATAACGCGACCGGTCGCATCGATAACGGTTGCGGTAGTTGTTCCGCCATCCGTAAGTGAATAGCGGAGCTGAAGAAGATCGTTCACAGGATTAGGGAACGCATTGAGCGAAGTGATCCAGCTTCCATTCTCGGCTATGCCAACAGACACACGGGCGTGCCACTCCTGCCAGAACAGGTTGGCAATGGTGTCATTGTGAATGATCAACGTGTTCTCATCGTTCTCGGAATCCGCGGAAGAGCTCCAATTGTGCGAGCCGGTGATCACCAACGGATCGAACTGTGGAAAGCCTTCATCGATGATCGCGTACTTGTGGTGGAGCTGTCCATCGATATTCGCGAAGGAGTGCATCTCCAATCCGGCTGTTACGAGCGCATCGTAATCCGAACCGGTTCCGTTCACTTGCTCCACGAGGCCAGCGGCGCTCACATTGAAGTTGTTGTTGGCAGCGATCAAGGCATTGGAAATGTTGTTGTCGGTGATCACCAATAACGCAAAGTGAACAGTGCGATCAGCGTTCTGAACAGCCTTTACGATCTCCGCATTGGTATGATCACTCGGTGAGAAATACGACTCTACCCGATCGCCTCCGATGATGAATTCATGCGGCGTGTTATCGAATTTCGCTGATCCGAAGCGGCTGTTGCCCGAATTTGGAACAGGACCACTGCTACCCCACATCTCATCGAACTCCAAGCGATAAGCACGGGCCAACGCTTGGTCCTGGATAAAGACCAAATTGTTCTGATCATCGAAGAGGTTCTCGGCGGTCCAGTTCGTTGATCCGCTCAAAACCCAGGCATTGTCCACGTCTTCCGCATCGATGCTCATGAACTTGTTGTGCATGCCGCTACCGGTACTGTTCAGTCGCTGAAGCACAGGTACGCTCGCATCCAGGCTGGAAAGTCCGGTGTTCGTGTTGGAGCCTTCCGTGATGAAACGGATCTGCACACCGCGCGTAACGGCATTGTTCAGTGCCGTTACAATCGTGGCATCGGAAGTATTGTACACGGCCACATCGATCGTGAGCATGGAGCGATCGATGTACGCCGCGATGGTATCGTTCACCGCACCACCAAGTTCAACGGCGTTCTCCCAAGTGGCCACACTATTGTCGACACTCTGGTTGAAGTAGGCGTGCATGATCCCGGATGACAACGAAGCGGTGCTGTACACTTTCGTTGTATTCACGGCCGTGTCAGTACCAAGCACAGAGAACACCTGTGCGTAATAGAACGTTGCCGGAGCAAGGCCGGTTAGCGCTACGGTGTGGGTTGTTGTGGGCGATACATCGCCAACGATGGTGCCCAAAGCGGGGGTAAGGCCGTAGTTCACAAAAGAGGATCCAGCATTGTCGGTATTCCACACGAGATCAAAACTGGTGGTGGTGATGTTCTGCTGAAGAACCGCACCTGTTACGTTGATGGCGGAGGTGAGTACCAGATCAGCAGCGCCACGCGGCAGCAGTTGGTAACCATCAAAGCCACTGAAGCTGAATTGCGAGGCGATGCCCGTCATGTTCAGTACGCCCGAAGGCACGGTGGTGCCGATCAGTGGATGGCCTGTCCGAAAGTAAGCGATGCCACTCTCCCCGCTCGCGGTGAAGTCCCACGTTGTGCTTGTAAAGGTGGAACCACCGGCGGTGAAGGTCGCATCGAGGATCTGAACGAGCTCACACTCCACGGTCTCATTGATTTGTGCGGGTGTGATCACTTGGGGCGTTGGCAATGGGTTGCCAGTGCTGTTGATCGTTAGCGCCGTAACCGGGCTCAATTCGGTGAGGCCGTTGTAACGAGCCATGATGCCCGTAATGGTGACGTTGTCACCTGGTTCAGGAGCGAACGGAACCGAACCTGTGCCCGGGAATGCGGAAATGCCACCAGTGGCATCTTGCAAATAGCGAATGCCGCCCATTTCGATACCGCTGGTTACAACGCCCGTAACGGTAACCGTTGCACCATCGGCGAATGTGCGGGCTTCGGCAATATCGGCTTGCGCGTGCAGGCAAAATGGTAGAAGGGCGAAAAGAAGAGGAAGGAGCTTTTTCATGTGGGATCGACCTGACCTAACAGGCCTGATTTGATTTTTCAGAAAGTGAATTGAACACCGAGGTTCCAGCGGCGCCCTTCACCGAAGAAGACACTGGCCGAGTTTGCGTCGAAGTTGTACGTGGCGTTGGTCAGGTTCGCGTCATTGTTACGAGCATCGGCGATGTAGAAGGCATCCAGTGCGTTCAGGATGCTTCCGGTAAGCATGATCTCCGCCTTCTTCAACTTGATCGCATAGCCCGCGTGAACTTCTGTGACCAAGTAGTCCGGGACTGCCCAGGATTCTCGTCGTGCATTCGCACCATCCAGTGCGAACGGGCTGAAATCAGCGAACTGTCGGCCGAAGTACGTGCCGCGCACCTTCACGTAAAGTCGTTTGATCGGCTCGTAGCGTACCATAGCGCCGAACTGCGTTTGTGCTGCGTTGCCCACGTGCACGCCGCGAGCGTCGAAGTTCACCACCTCTTCCTGTCCGGTGTCGGTATTGATCGCTGGTCGTCCATCCTCATCGCGGAGCACCAGGTTTTTCACCTGCGATTGCCAGGTCCAGTCGGCCACGGATGCGAGTGCTTCTATGGTCCACTTCGGGTTCAATTTGAAAGCCGCGTCCATTTCAACGCCCATGTGGCGAGCGTTCATACCATTGATGTTGACCTTGCGCAGTTCATCACCGAACTGAACGGTTGTGGCCACGTCGACCGGCTTGTTCTTCCAGAACGTGTAGTAGGTGTTCAGGTTCAATGCGAGCTTGGTTCGGCGGTAGGAATAACCGGTCTCCAATGCCATCACTTGCTCATTCTCGATACTGGTGAAGAGCTTGTTGGTGAAATCGAACACATAGTCGAACCGGGGCGCATTGCTCAGGAAGCCCACGTTCACGAACACGTTGTTCCACTCGTTCAGGTTATAGTTCGCACCGGTCTTCACGTTGAAACCGGGTATCCATTTCTTCCCGGTAATTGCGTCGCGTGTGCCGGGGGACGTATTGGTGTATGGTGTTGCACCGATGATGTACCCATCGGGCTGTGTCCCCACATTGTTCACGAAGGTCGTATCGCCATTGGTCGAGATGGTAGCTCCGCGAAGAGCCGTGATCGAGCTGCTGCCGTTCCAATAGAACACATCGCCATTGCCAACAGCCTCCGGAAAAAGCTGGCCATCGATCTCCAGGTCCCGTTTGCGGAAATAGTCGGTACGCTGATAGCCAGTGGTCGCTACCGTTCCGCTCACGAACCAACTGAAGACCGGCGTGTGATGCTCCAATTGCATGAACGCACCGCCCCATTGCACAAGGTTGGAGTTGTGGTAGCTCATTTTATCGCCCACCCGCACGGTGTCGCTCGCAGCGTTCTCATCACGACCGCTGGTATTCATATAATACTTCCCGCCCAGCAGGTCATAGACCTCAGCATAGTGATCGCCACGGTAGCTGCGCAGATCGAGACCGCCGGAGAGGTCCATTTTATCGTTGATCTTGTACGAGGCCGTGGTGAGCAATCCGTACCAGAAGTGATTGTTGACCAAGCTGCGGATGATGTTGCTTGATTTCGCCGTCGGATTATTGTCGAACGGAGATGGTGTGGAGATCCCACCGAATCCCGAATTGGTATTGTAGATCTGTTGGAAGTCGATCAAACCATCGGGAGTTCGGGGCGAAGTGCTGCTCGTAAGCCGCGTACCGCCACCGTTGCCAATGCTCAAGTACGCCACGTTGCTCACGTAGAGCTTCTCGCTCACCTGCCACAGATCACGAAGGGAGAATTGTGGTTTGTGGTAATAGTTTTTTCGCTCGTTGAGGTTTTCACCTTTCACATTGGAGCGATTACCGGCTGCATCGAAATCGAAGCGTTCCAAATAACCCGCATGTTGGTTGAAGCGGAGGCCGCGATCCCCTGCACTGGTTACATCCAGGCCCTCGTCCTTCGCAAAGCTTGAATTGTATTCTTCGATCCCCAACTTGAACGATCGTTGACCATGCTCTTGTGGTGCACCGAACCCGCTCAAGCTGAGTAGGTGCTTGCCCAAACGCTTTTCGATCTTGGCGAAGTAGAACCAGCCTTCGGTGTATGTCTGGTTGACCCAACCATCACCTTTCTTGAATGAGCCAGCAAGCGTGATGCCCCAACCGCCTTTCAATTTTCCGCTCGTCAGGCTGATCGTTGTGCGCAGGTAATCGTTGTTGGCGAATTCCTGCTTCACGATCAATCCGCGCTTCTGGTCAATGCCTTTGGTAAGAATGTTGATCGTGCCACCCACGGAAGGTATGGCGATCTTGCTCGCTCCCAAACCGCGTTGCACTTGTATGCTGCGTGTAGCGGCATCCAAGCCGAACCAATTGCTCCAGTACACAGCGCCGTTCTCCATATCGTTCACCGGAACGCCATCGAGCATAACAGCCACGTTGCTCTGGCTGAATCCACGCAAGGTGATGCGAGCGTCGCCGTCACCGCCGCCATTGGTGGTTGCATAAACACCTGGCGTGCTGTTCAGCAACATCGGTATGTCACGCGATGCCAGCTCTTCCTGGATCTTGCGCGGCTCGATGGTGGAAAAAGCAACGGGCGTTTGGCGTTTGATCGCTACGTCCGCCACCACCTGCACATCGGAGAGCGTGATGCTCTTCAGCTTCACGTCCACCACCGCACGGGGCGAATTCACTTCCACCGAACGGGCCATTTCTTCGTAGCCCACATAGGTCACCTTCAGCGTGTATTTGCCGTAAGGTGCTTCCAGCTGGAAGTGACCATCGATATCCGTGGTAACACCTGTGGAATCGGTGAGCTTTACGATGGCGCCAATAAGCGTTTCGCCGGTGGCTTCATCGCTCAACGTGCCCTCAATGATCCCCTTTTGAGAGAACAAAAGCGCAGGCAACAAGAGGAGTACGGCCGACAGCAGTGTGTTGCGACCCATCAGGCGGAGCATAACGATGGAACGGATCAGCGCACCATCAACTCACGGCTCAGGCGAGCGCCACCTTCGAGCGTCACTTGCACCATGTAGAGCCCCGGCGCAGCATCCGGGAATTCCAGGATGAACGTCCCGCTCTTCGCTGTGGTGGAAATGGAATACACGGAACGGCCGTGGGTATCGAACACATCCACCGAATTGATACGTGCTGTAGCCTTGATCATCACCTGGCCGTTCTCAACAGGGTTCGGTGCGAAGACCATGGCCTCCGTGCGGTACTCATTGACAGAGTTCACGGTAGGGCATTCGCACTCGTGGATGTTCAGGTTGCTCCAGTCATTGATCGGCAAAGAATCCCACTCGAGTGTCACGTTGAATGGCGAAGGGTTGCTAACGACACCATGCAACACGCTGCTCTTGCGCACGAGGGTCTGGTCCTTGGTCCAATAAGTGCCTCCGTTCGCGTCGGTGTAGTTCGCCGTAGCGTCATCCGTCCATCCACTTCCTGGATCCACACCAACTTCACCGATGATATCGATGATAGTGCCGTCCAAACGCTCAAGCGTAAGGGCATCATCTCCATTGAAGTAAAACGGAGTAGGATAGGTGCCGGGGCAATGGAGTTGTCCCAAGTTATAGAGCGTGGTGTCGCAGAAACCGAAACCGCCCGTGGAATCCAATTGGCCATTGGTGACAACGATGGTTTGGCTGGCGGGAATGGAGCCGCTCAATGTGAGGCTTTCCGTCGCGGTGAACGAACCATTGGAGTAACGCTTGATCACATATTGGCTCAGATCGACAGGGAGCAGTGTTGGGTTATAGATCTCCAACGCCTTGTTCTGGGAAGTGCCTTCGCAATATTCCGAGAAGAAAATGTTGGTGCAATCCTGGGCCGCTAGGAATAGCGGTGCTGCAGACACTGAAAGAAGGAGTAGAGTACGACGCATGGGTAGGGATTTGGGTAGGGTTGAAAGCCTAAGTCTCTCGAAAGGCGTGCGAAAGTAAACAACGGAAGAACTGCACGATGAAGGAAAGGTTAAAGTTGAAGGAGGTGTGGATAGACCGTGATCATTGGCTCTCGGCACTGGGATACCCCGAACAGCCATGATTATGACAAACCCGTTGCTTCCAACTGGCGCCTGGTGCTCCGGAGGACACTCTTTGCCGCCGGCCGCGTATACAGCTACTTTTACACTCTTTTAGACCGAAGGCTCAGGCAGTTCCGTAAACAAGATGACCACTCCGCAGAAACGAACACGATGCGCTCAGATGCTCCCGCATTTGATGGTGTTCGTATTCGTACTGTTTGGGTCATTCGCCAGCAAGGCGAACCACTATTCGGGTGGGAGCATCACCTACAGTTGCCTCGGCGGCAACCAGTACCAGATTGATCTAGACCTTTTTCTGGATTGTTCCGGGACGGCGATCGTTCCTCAAACACTCACGTTCACGAGTGATTGTGGTACAACGTTCACGGTTGCGGGCTTGGTTCCACAGGCGCCAACGGAGGTGAGTCAACTGTGCGCGGCACAGTTGGCGAACAGCACGTGCAATGGCGGAGCGCTTCCCGGGATCAATTATTTCCGGTTCACCACCATCCAGATACTTCCGCCGTGCGATGGATGGACCATCAGCTGGAACATTTGCTGCCGAGCTGTGGCGATCGATCTTGTCGGTACGCAAGGCATGTACATCGAGGCCGAATTGAACACGATCACAGCACCTTGCGACAACTCACCGGTCTTTACTGACCAATCTCTTCCGTATGTATGCGTGAACCAGCCTGTTTACTACAATTTCGGAGTTACTGAACCGGATGGGAACACGCTGGTTTATCAGCTGATCAACGGGCGCTACTTCAACTCGGGACCACAGGTTTTGAATTATCAGCCTGGTTTTACCGGAGGAACACCAGTGCCAGGGATCACAGTTGATCCGGTTACCGGCCAGGTTGTTTTCACCCCAACACTAAGCGGCAATTATGTAGTGGTGATAGAGGTGGAGCAATACGATGTGAACGGCAATTACATCGGCTCGGTGATGCGCGACATCATTTTTGTTGTGCTGCCGTGTACGGGCAATGCGCCTTCCACTGCAGGCGTGGTGAATAATTCCGCCGGTATTCTCACAGGCCCGAATAGCATCGAGGTGTGTGATGGAGTGCCCTTTTGTGTGGATGTGCAATTCAGTGATCTGGATCCAGGAACGGTTCTACAAGTGGTCTCTCAAGCAACAGCCTTGCTTCCAGGTGCTACGTTCAGCGTGGTTGGCGCGAACCCTGCCACTGCCACGATTTGCTGGACTGGCAATATCAATAACACACCTGTGAACGTCCTCATCCAAGCGGATGATGGATCATGCCCTATCGAGAACACGGCATCGGTCGCAGTGAATATCACAACGGTGGTTGGCGTAGGACCTGCGCCATCGCCCGGGATCAATGGTGCAGCCTCTGCTTGTCCGGGCGGCAGTTCATTCTCCTTGCTCGCAGAACTGGGTGGAAGCCCGGATCCTAACGGGTATTGGACGGATCCGAACGGCAACGCACAGGATGCCACTTTCGATCCCCTGATAGACGGTGCGGGCATCTATACCTACACCGTAGGCAATGCCTGCCAGAGCGCATCCGCAACAGTGAACGTAAGTTTTGCGGCTGCATCCAACCCTGGCACGAGCGGTAATTTGACCCTTTGTTCGAACGGCGCAGCCACCAACCTCATTACCGGGCTTGGCGGAGCGCCTTCTGCAGGTGGTTCCTGGACTTCTCCGGGCGGTGTTCCTTTCGGAAGTTCGTATGACCCGGTTGTCAACCTTCCCGGAATTTACACCTACACGGTGGCCGGTGGAGCGGGTTGCCCTGGTTCGAGCGCAACGGTCACGGTCGCCGAAACAACAGCACCGAACGCGGGCACCAATGGTGTGTTGAATATTTGTTCGAACAGTCCACTTTCTGTTCTCTTCACCTCTTTGGGTGGAGCCCCAGCTGCAGGTGGCGTTTGGACAGCTCCTGGTGGTGGACCAAATGGGGGGAATTACAACCCCGCCGTGCATGCCCCTGGTGTATACACGTACACCGTGACCGGCACTGCCCCCTGTGCCAATGCAGTCTCAACGGTTACGGTCACGGAGAACCCGCAGCCCAATGCCGGCACCAACGGTACGCTCACAACATGTTCCTCTTCTCCGACCACCGACCTTTTTACGCGTCTTACGGGTACTCCGCAAGCAGGAGGTACCTGGACCGCACCAGGAGGCGCTGCGCATTCCAATATCTATGATCCTGCCGTCGATGGATCCGGTGTTTATGTGTATACGGTTCTGGGTGTTGCACCCTGTGCCAATGCAGCTGCAACGGTTACGGTAACAGAGAACGCTGGTCCTAACGCAGGTGTCGATGGCACGTTGGCCATTTGTGGTAATAGTGCACCAGAACTACTGTTCACTCAGTTGGGTGGTGGTGCCCAAGGTGGTGGGACATGGACAGCTCCCGGTGGAGGAGCGCATAGTGGTACCTATATTCCTGCTACCAACGGACCTGGTGTCTATACATACTCCGTGCCTGGCATCGCACCGTGCCCTGCGGATCAGAGCATTGTTACCGTTACCGAGCCAGCACCTGTGAACGCAGGGACTGATGGAGCGTTGGTCCTCTGTGCGAACAATACACCTACGAATTTGCAGACACTCTTGGTTGGTGCGCAAGCTGGTGGAAGCTGGACCGACGCCGGGGGAGCAGCATTCAGTGGTAGTTACGATCCGTTGGTGAATGCCTCGGGTGTGTATACGTACACGGTCACAGGCACTGCCCCCTGTCCAAATGATGTGGCCATTGTTACGGTCACTGAGAACCAACCACCGGTCGCTGGAGCGGATGGTGTTCTGACAACATGTAGCACTAGCGGTACCACAGCACTATTCACATTACTTCCAGGAGCCCAGGCTGGAGGTACGTGGACTGCTCCAGGTGGAGTGGCCCATTCGGGCACCTATGATCCTGCGTTGAACGCTTCTGGTGTTTATACCTATTCGCTGGTCGGAACGGCACCATGTGTGAACGACGCAGCAACGGTAACAGTAACAGAGAACGCAGCAACGAACGCAGGCACGAACGGATCGCTGGCGATCTGTGACAACGGAGCATCCGTGGCTCTATCCACTGGATTGGGCGGTGCCCCGCAAGCAGGCGGAGCATGGAGCGGACCAAGTGCAGTTGTGGGTGGCAACTACGACCCAGCGACGATGACAGCTGGCGTCTACACCTACACGTTAACAGGAGTTGCACCCTGTGCGAACGCGAGCGCGACAGTGACGGTAACAGAGAACGCAGCAACGAATGCCGGCACGAACGGATCGTTGACGCTGTGCAGCAACGGAGCATCCGTGGCTCTATCCACTGGATTGGGCGGTGCCCCGCAAGCAGGCGGAGCATGGAGCGGACCAAGTGCTGTTGTGGGCGGCAACTACGATCCAGCGACAATGACGGCTGGCGTTTACACCTACACGGTAACAGGAGTTGCACCCTGTGCGAACGCGAGCGCAACGGTAACAGTAACGGAGAACGCAGCAACGAACGCCGGCACGAACGGATCGTTGACGATCTGTGACAACGGAGCTGCATCCACACTGTTCACTCAATTGGGCGGTGCCCCGCAAGCAGGCGGAACATGGAGCGGACCAAGTGCGGTTGCGGGCGGCAACTACGATCCAGCGACGATGACGGCTGGCGTCTACACCTACTCGGTCACGGGCGTTGCACCCTGTGCGAACGCGAGTGCGACGGTAACACTACAGGAGAACGCAGAAACTAACGCCTGCAGGATCGGATCGTTGACGATCTGTGACAATGGAGCTGCATCCACACTGGTCACTCAATTGGGCGGTGCCCCGCAAGCAGGCG
>JANNYL010000596.1:0-6287 GCA_031410075.1 Flavobacteriales bacterium | reverse complement strand
GGTCGTGCGAAGTCGGTGCTCTCCACCGACCCGTTGGTAAAGCGGGCCATCGAGGTGCTTAACAGCACCGATTACGTTGGCATCCTGAACGGTACGGTCAAGGGCAATTGACAGGCACCTGCGTGCGTTGAGCGATCGATGATCGGTTCCGGGGATCGCTTCCGCCAGGTTCATGTGGGCGCACTCGCACTTGCGGCGATCATGCTGCCGTGGAGTGAATTCCTGTTGAGCAATGCCCAGTTTCTGCTCATCGGAAATTGGCTGCTCGAAGGAATTGTGCGCAAGGATCTTGCGGGACGGTTCAAGCGCGCGTTCACTTCCGCCCCGTGCTTGGTCTTCATTTCTTTTTTCGCACTGCACGTCGTCGGTCTATTGTGGACCGAAGACCTTGGCTGGGGCCTCGATCTCTGCCGCATTTTGTTGCCGGTAATTGCTTTCGCGCCGGTATTGGCCTCTTCGTCGCGCCTCTCGCACAAGGAATTCCGAACCATTTTGCTTTTAGGCGCCTGGAGCACCGTAGCGAGCACGATGGTCTGTTTGACCCTGCGCTATGACGTGCTCGGACGGGGAGGTTACCGTGAGCTTTCCATATTCATCAGCCACATTCGGCTCGCCCTATTGCTTTGTTTCAGTGCAGCGGTGTTCGCTTTGCATTGGCCAGGACAACTCTGGAAACGGGTGTCACATGTCTTGGGGATAGGCTGGTGTGTCTTCTTCCTGGATCGTTTGAGCAGCCTTTTGGGCCTCGCCATTCTCGGCCTGATCGGTATCTACATCATCTGGCGATGGAGTGCATCCCAACCAAGGCCCATGCGCTTGATGTTGCGCACCTTCCTGCTTGCTGTGCCGCTCGCTTGTTTGGGATACGCCCGTTGGTGCGCATTCGAGTACCACGCTTCTGAGACCATGGATCTTTCCCGTTTGGAAACTACCAGCTCTGGTGGAGAGCGTTACTACAACGACACGCTGAACCCACAGCATGAGAACGGGCATTTTGTGTGGATCCAAATTGCGGATGCCGAACTCGAACGGGCATGGAGCAGACGCAGCCGTTATGACTATCACCACCTGGACCAAGCTGGCCAGCCATTGCGTTCCACATTGGTGCGCTATATGAGCAGCCTGGGGCTGCGCAAGGATTCCATTGGCGCGTTGGCCCTTACGGATGCGGATATACAGCGCATCGAGCTTGGGGTGAGCAGTGTTCGTACAGGGCGGCGTGATCCAATACGGGCACGTATCGATCAGGTGCTTTATGAAGTGGAGCGTTTCCGTGCAACGGGAAATGCCAGTGGCTATTCGGTTGCCATGCGCTACGAGTTTCTACGAGCAGGCTGGGCGATCGCGAAAGAGCACCTGCTCCTAGGAGTGGGGACTGGAGATACTCGACCCGCGTTCGCGGCACAGTACGAACGCATGAACAGTCCGTTGGATGAGCGCTGGCGACTGCGCGCACACAACGAATACCTCACATTGTTGATCAGCTTCGGTGCGTTTGGATTGCTGTGGAGCTTGTTCGCGTGGCTGTGGCCTGCGTGGAAGGTGGGCGCAAACAAAACCCCTCTCTTCGTTTGTTGGGCGATCGTGTTCGGCATTTCGTGCCTGAGCGAGGATACCGTGGAAACACAAATGGGCGCGACCTTCTTTGCCTTCTACTATGCGCTGCTGGTGTTCGCTGCTCCGATCACACCCGCAGCTGACCCGCCGATCGGCACCCATTGATCCAATAAACACGAGGAGAGGCCAACATCGATCATCCCGCCGAATGTCGGAGAGATCGAAGCTTCTTGTACTTCTGGAATGTCGCGTGCGCGCTGATGCGCGCGATCAAGAACCCGTGATAGCCGTCAAGAAAGCCGAGCTGTACGAAATAACTACCGATGAATTTCGCGATCGGGCTTAGCAAAAGCTTCCAGCCTGGCGCGGTTCTTCCCTGCTCAAAGTATGCCTTCGCGGCAATGGTTGTGAAATAGTCCGCTTGCCGAACATGATCGCTCACGCTGTTGTAACTGAAATGCAACAGGTCTCCATCAAGATGCACCACTTGAGCACCTGCCTCCAGTTCGTACCGGTCATGCGGGTTGGTGCCCGCCCAACGCCCCTTCCGACTGTCCCATAGACGCAGTTTAACATCGGGATACCACCCACCATGGCGTATCCAGGTTCCGCAATAATTGGTCAGGCGGTTCATGGTATAACCGGTCGCGTCACTATCCCGCTTCACCTTCGCGATGGAGCGTTGGAGTTTCTCATCCAGAGCCTCGTCGGCATCCAACGAAAGCACCCATGGGAATTTCGCTTGTGTGATCGCCCAGTTCTTCTGTTCTATATGACCCTCGAAGGCATGTTGCACGAAGCGGGCACCGTGCTCCCTCGCGATCCGTTCTGTTGCGTCCGTACTGAACGAATCCGCCACCACGACATCGTCAGCGATGCTTGCCACGGAAGCCAGGCAACGCGCCAGGTTACGTTCTTCGTTCTTGGTGATGATGACTACGCTGATCTCCATGCGCGATGCGGTCGAAGGTATGCCCAACAACAGAACAGCCTCGTTCTCACAAGGCTGTTCAACAGGACGAATGGGCGGCCTCAGAAATGGGCTACTTCGAACTTTCCGCGGGCTATTTCCGAGCCATTGTTGAGTACACGGTAGAGGTAAAGGCCGTTGCCAAAGCTGGTCGTAGGAAGGTTGATGCGAGCCCCTGCCAGGTGTTTCGCCGCCACCAACTTGCCTGCACTATCCAGAACCTCGATCGAATAGACCCCGGCTGGTGCATTGGGCAGATCGATCACGATATGCTGGTCCGCAGGATTGGGAAACAACATCACGTTGGCTGATGCAAGCCCATCGTTGATCCTTTGCGCCGTTTCCAGGTTCACGCAATAGTCTTCGGTCTCGCCATTAGCATAGCCTGTTTCACAGCCGTCGGTTGCTGGAGCATTGTACTTCATGATCACGCGGAGACGAGTAGCGCCAACTGGTGATCCGACCGGAACGACAAGGGCTCCTGTGATCTCCGCTTGATTCGTTTGTCCGGCATCGAACACCAATTCGCTGGGGCTTTCGAACTGGGTATCACCGTCCAGATCGATCCAGACTTTCCAATATTCCTGATAGGAGAAGTTCGAGAAGCCAGGTGTAAGTATGATCGGGTATGATTGCCCAATGACCAATGTTGTGCTTTGATCGGTGAACGCATTATAACCATCATCGTACCCGCTCTCGTTATCAATGCTGTTCAGCCTGACGCGGTCGATCCATTCTGTAGTGGCGTCATCGGCAACACTTGGGCAGAAGGTGGCATCCACGCACTGCCCACAACCCGGCGTATTGAAGAGCGCAGAAGTTCCCCAATCACTCGTGGTGATCCCGTTGCAGGTGGAGCGTATTTGAACCTCGTAATTCGAGCAACCCGAAAGGCCTGAGAGCGATGCTGCTGAACCGGTAAGCCCATTCAGCGCAGTCCAGTTGTTGGATCCTAGGAGGCCGTATCGCAGGTCGTACGTTGATGCGGCCAGGACGGTATTCCAGATCACGTTGGCGTTCGCAGGGTCCACGGCGGAAGCAGTGATCGAAGCCGGGGCCGTGCAGCAGCCTTCGCTCGTGAAAACGGATGAGGCACTGAACCCGCTGGTGGTGTTATCGCAGAGCGACTCCACCTGGAATTCATAGGGCGTACATGCAATGAGAAAACCAAGGTTCAACACGTTCTCGTTCCAATTGAAAACGGTTGTCCAATCCGTGGATCCCAGTTGCCGATAACGCACATTTACGAGACCGCCTGTCGAATTGCTCCACGCTAGGGTAGCGTTGCTGAGGTCGTTCACGGTCGCGTTCAAATTGTACGGCACAGGGCAAGCACCACACCCGTTCATGATCCATTGCAAACTGTTGTAGCTGTTGATACGGCCGCCGGTAACCGTATTGCCGGGCAAATTGCCCACCTGTTCAACACCGTTGAAGAGCGCTTGTCGCACATACAATGCACCCGCTTGAGGGTCGCTCTGGACCAGCTCCATAAGGCTCGCGCATGGAGCACTGTAGAGCAGTGCGATAACGCCTGCAGTTAGCGGGCTTGCGAACGAAGTACCACTCGTACTTCCTGTGCCACCGTTGATGTTGGTGGTTACTACGGAAGACCCCGGCGCTCCTACATCAATGGTTGTGAGGCCATACCCGCTGAACGTTCGTTGGTCGTCGATGTTCGTTGCGGTAACGCTGATCATGAAATCGCTGGGGCAGGCCGTGGGCAGATCACCGACCACATCGATATCCACATTGTTGTTCGCTGTTGCGCCGCAATTCAGAATGCCGGCTGTCCCAAGTGTGTCGTACATCGCGCACCACAGCGGGGCATCGTCCGGCTGGCCACCATCGATGCCCCAGCTCGCATTGGTAGCCACAACGAAAGCACCTTGCGCGCCGTCGGTTTGGTTGTAAAGCCGGCGCATCACCAAAGGATACGTATGTGAGGCGATCACCCCCGCATCGCTCGCACCGGTGTTGGCCACCACCATCATTTTGACCGCCCAATTGGCGCCTACAACTTGGCTGCCGTTGTTCCCAACAGCACCGATCATGCCGGCCACTTGAGTGCCATGGCTTCCTCCGTAGATCTGGTCGTCGTTGGCATCCGCATCCCATCCTTGGTAATCGTCCACGTACTCATTACCATCGTCATCCACATTGTTGTTCGGCACTTCGTTGCGATTGAACCACGCATTGGCCAACAGATCAGGATGCGGCAGGTTGGCGTTCTCAACTATGCACACCACGATCGTATCACCAGTAGCGGTAACCCCTCCGGTAGTAATGTCCCAAGCCTGTTGGCTGTCGATGTTGGTGTGGTGCCACTGGGCAGCGAACCCATCGTCATTGGGAAGGACGCGCAGCTTCAACTGGTGGTTGTTCTGCGCCAATTGGACGGCATGGTGCTGGCGAACCGTTCGCAGCATTTCCAGTTGTGATACCGCGCTCGCATCGAACTGCAACAACCAGGTACGCATAGGGGCACTGATCTCCCGCACCACGTGCAGGCCGCTGGCACCTTGGTCGAGACGGGCCACATCCTCCACGACCTGTTGGGGAGATGCGCCGGGCATGAGCATTACGAGAATATCCCCTGGAATGGCCTCTGGGCGTTGGGCTTGCGAAACGGCGAAGGAGGAAAGAGCAAGCGAGAAAAAGAGGGTACCTACAAGACGCATGAGTTCAAAAGTTCGGTTATCGAAGCCCCATTCCAAAAGGCACTTCCGTGGGCGAAGCGCAAATGTAGAGGGGGCCTCGGGGGATAGACGGTTTTTTCGACCGGCGCGATGCCCGAAGAACGCCGGGGTTGGAGGGCTGTTCAGCGGTCCGAAAAAACAATGGACGCTTTGCCCAGAACCATTCCGTTGCTATCGCGAAGAAGGGCGAAGTACAACCCATTCGGGAGGGCGCCGCGCTCGATACTCAATTCTTGCAGACCCAGGTGCACGCTAGCATCCACCAACTTACCTGCGGCCTCGAAAAGAGAAACGTGAGCCACCTGCCACAGGGACGGAAAGCGGATCGTTACTTCGTTTTGGGCCGGAACAGGAAAGGCGTTCAAAGAAACCCCGCTCATCGAAATTGACGGGATACTCGTGATACAATTCGTGTTTTCGCAACCACGAACACCATTTCCCACAATACCGAGGTTCACATCGACATATGGCGCACCAGCTATAGCCAAAGAGGCATCACAAATATCCACGCTCTCATCGATGATGCCAGTGGTATAGTTGATGGAAGAATCCAGCACACAAATATTTCCTTGCCCTTGTATATGACCGTAGTTCTTCAGGTTACTGCATTCGATACTCGCCGTGCTAGGAAAATAAAAGATCTCGCCAAAGGGTGCGTCTTCGCGCCCTAGTTGTAATAACCCTTCCAGATGTACAAGGCCGCGATTATAGATCGTGCCAAAGGTCAAGATGCTGTCGGCTTCGAAATATGCGCCCGTTTCATTGCTCAACAAGGAAAGCCCGATCAACAACCCGTTTATGTGACAATACGCCAAATTGATGAGAGGCTCATTCAATTGTGCAGCTTGGAAAAAAAGCGTGTCATAGTTGTACAAGCCACCGCACCATAGAAAATCGCCATCCATGCGCCCATAACTAGTGGCACGCGTAATGGGCCCAATATTGAGCGTATCGACAGCATGCACGGTTCCCGTGTTCAGCGCAGAATCGCCCCAAAGCCAGAGGACTCTCGATGTGACAGTGACACTATTGTCCCACAATGCGGTACCCTGTGGTTGCAC
>JANNYL010000595.1:0-5330 GCA_031410075.1 Flavobacteriales bacterium | reverse complement strand
CTTTGGGCACGGGCACCACATTGGGCATAAGCGCAGGTACTACGGTGGTTTGGTCCTTTGGTGTTTGGCGGATGGTCATTTCGTCCACCAGGTGTTTGGCACCTTCCACCTTGTCCATTACCCATAGCACATAACGGATATCCACACTGATGGTGCGTTGCAATTCAGGCTCGTAAGCGATATCGCCGCTCATAGCTTCCCAGTTGCCATCGAAGGCGATACCGATCAGTTCGGCGTTCGCGTTGATCACCGGCGAACCACTGTTACCACCTGTGATATCGTTCTCGCTGAGGAAACACACCACCAGTTCGCCACTCGCATCGGCGTAACGGCCATAATCACGCGCAACGAGCAGATCGTGTTCGCGCTTGGGCACGGTGAACTCAGGATTCGTGTTGTCTTCCTTCTCCAGAATGCCGTCACCTGTCGTCACGAAGTCGTAATGCTTGGCATCGGCCGGCTTGTAGTCGTTTACCTGGCCGTAAGTAAGGCGCATGGTGCTGTTGGCGTTCGGATACCACATTTTGTTCGGCTCACGCTCCATCATGGCGGCCACCATCAGGCGATAGCCCTTGTCGATGGTAACACGTGGTTTCTGCACAGCACTCTGCACGGTGGGAATGAAAGCCATCAAACTCGCGACCGCTTGCATGCCGAGGTCCTTGTTCAAAACCTTGTACGTCGGCTTGGCCAGGAACTTGTCCAAACGCGCTTGATCGCTGAGAATGCTGGTGCTGAAGAGTGCTTTCGCCCAGGCATTGAAATCGCCCTTGTACTTCGTGGCGATCGTCTTCATCAGGTCAGGATGCTGGCTTGGATCAATATCGTTGAAATACATGCGATACAGGCTGGCCGTGGCCCGTTCGTCCGTTGGGTTGTTGTAATCCTTGAAGAACGCTTTGGCGCCTTCTTGGATCTCGGCAATCATTGCCGCAATGGCTGCGGAATTCTTTGGGCTGCTTTTCAATGTGTCCTTCAATGCGAGGAAATTGAAACCGAACTCAATGGCCTCGCTGCCGAATATGGCCTCGTTCAAATAGGTGGCGGCTTTTTGGAATTTGGCGCGATCGCCGAAGCCTTGGTCCAACAAATTGATGCACTCCCCGTACTTGGCTTTACGCGTTGGATCAGCATTGATCCACGAAAGCAATTCTTTCTCTTGCTCCAGTTTGCGGTCTTCCACGTGCAGACGCTTCAAGCCACGTTGCTGGCCGATGAAGTATTTCCAGTAGTTCGCGGTGCTAGCATACTTGCTCGCGTATTTCAACCGGACACCATCGTTGGCGTCCATATCCTCTTTCCAAATGCGCAGGAGCTCGGTACGGATCTTCACTGTGCTTGGCTGGCTGATCTCCAATTCCATATCAACGCCCTTGCTGCACATGAAACGGTTGGTGCGGCCAGGATAACCCATGATCATGGCAAAGTCGCCATCCTTTACCCCATCGAGGCTGATAGGGAAGTGCCATTTCGGGTGGTAAGCAATGTTGTCCTTGCTGAAAGGCGCAGGTTCGCCATCAGGCCCGGTGTATACGCGGAAGAGGCTGAAGTCGCCTGTGTGGCGGGGCCATTCCCAGTTGTCCGTGTCTCCACCGAATTTACCGATCGCGCTTGGCGGGACACCCGCGAGCCTTACATCGGGGTAACTCTTGTACACGAATACGAAGAACTGATTGCCTTCGAACATCGTCTTGAAATCAGCGAGGATGTATTGACCGGTCTCTGCCGCCTTTTCCAGTTTTCCACCGATCTCGCGGATCTTGGCTTTGCGGTCCACCTCGGTCATATCGTCCTTCAACTCGGCCAGCACCTGGGCAGTGACGTCATCGATACGTTGCAAGAAGCTCACCTCGAATCCAGCGGGTAACTCATCAGCTTTGGTTTTGGCCCAGAAGCCGTTATCAAGAAAATTGGCACCCTCGGTGCTCAATTCCTGAACCGCATCGAAACCGCAATGGTGGTTGGTGAGCATAAGGCCATCAACACTTACCATTTCGCCGCTGCAGAAACCGCCGCCAAGGCGCACCACACCGTCTTTCACGCCGCTCTTGTTCAGGCTGTAGATATCCTCAGCTGTCAGCTTGAAGCCGAGCTGTTGCATCTGCGCTTCGTTCACTTGCTTCAACAGGTTCAGCAGCCACATGCCTTCGCCGGCAAGCGCGCTTTGCATGGTCAGCAGCGCCACAGCGGCCGACAGGAAAAACTTCTTCATGGTTTGTAAATAGGGTTCGTTTTACAGTGGTGCCTTGGCCCAAAAAGTGGGGTCCGGCGAACAAGGGGGCGTGAAAGTAGCCAAGAGCAACGCTGCTCCAAGCCGGCAATAGGGACGAACGGTTTTAGGAGTGAAGAGACGGACGGAACTACTGATCCGTCGGGCTCTTGGACCACTTCAAAGGAGCTATCAAAGAATCAGCAAAGGCAGCGAACGGCTTGAATGCCGGTGGGGTCTTGTACCGCCCGAAGACTTTTTTGTCCTGACCATCCGCATTCACACGAATGATCGTACTGGGAAGATCCGTCACCTGGCCATCGTATTTGTTCTCGAAACCGAAGAATCCGATCTCTTTCGCCCTGATCAAAAGCTTCTTCATCGTCACGAAGTCAAGTTCTGCTGACCAGGGACCGATGCGGTCCGTGTTTGAGCGGCCTACCCATTTCACATGACCATTCTTGTCGACTGTCACCAAGTAAGCTGCGCATTTACCGAAACAGGGGGTCCGCTCCAGCGAAAAGAAGAGGCTATCGGAAGCACTGCCGAACTGATGTCCGCTTCGAGCGAAGTGCTCGTTCATCTTGCAAGAGCCACCACCGATAATGAGGATGACCAAGGGTAGCAGAAGGGAAAATCGCATGGTGCGAAAATACAGGCAGCCAACTTGAAGTCCTGAGCGGAAGAACGAAAGCCCCTCCAGTTACTTTCGCGGCCCATGGATCTCACCGCACTGAACGCGATCTCCCCAATAGACGGTCGCTACCGAACACGCACTGCCGAACTCGCGCAGTGGTTCAGTGAGCACGCCCTCATGCGTTACAGGCTATTGGTGGAACTGGCCTACTTCGAATTCCTCTGTGGTATCCCTCTTCCAGAGCTTAAGAACGCTGATGTAAAAAAACTGGCTCCCCTTCATGCGCGCATCCAGGCACTTACCGCTTTGGATACGGAACGGATCAAAACGATCGAGAGCACCACGAACCATGATGTGAAAGCAGTGGAATACTGGTTGAAAGAGCGGCTGGAAGAATTGGGGTTCGGTGAGCAGAAAGAGTTCACACACTTCGCGCTAACGAGCCAGGACATCAATAACACGGCGTTGCCGCTGCTATTGCAGGACTTTGTAGCCAAGAGTTATCGCCCGCTATTGACCGAATTGCGGAATACGCTGCATTCACACGCACTGGATTGGGCTCGGGTACCAATGCTTGCACGCACACACGGCCAACCGGCCTCTCCTACCCGACTTGGCAAGGAATTCGAGGTTTTCGTGGAACGGATCGATTCCCAGCTTCGGCTGTTGAACGCTGTACCCTTCAGTTGCAAGTTCAGCGGTGCCACGGGCAATTTCAATGCACACCATGCGGCGTATCCTGAGCTCGATTGGGTAAAACTGGCCGACGAATTCTGCGAAGGTCTTGGCATTCAGCGCCAGCGGTTCACCACGCAGATAGAGCACTACGACAACCTCGCTGCCCTCTTCGACGCAATGCGCCGGGTGAACACGATCCTTGTGGACTTATGCCGTGATGTGTGGACCTATGTGAGTCTGGGCTACTTCCGCCAGAAGACGAAGGCTGGTGAAGTTGGCAGCAGTGCAATGCCGCACAAAGTGAACCCGATCGATTTCGAGAATGCGGAGGGGAACCTTGGTATTGCGAACGCGATGTTCACTCACCTGAGCGAGAAACTGCCCATCTCCCGGTTGCAACGTGACCTCACGGATAGCACCGTAACGCGCAACATCGGCGTACCTATGGCGCACACGCACATCGCCTTGCACGCCTTGTTGAAAGGGTTGGGCAAATTGGAATTGAACGAAGATGCGATCAACGCGGATCTCAATGCGCAATGGGTCGTTGTAGGAGAAGGTATTCAGACCATTCTGCGCCGTGCCGGCTTCGCGCAACCCTATGAACGGCTGAAGGAACTAACACGAGGAAAGACCTCGGTGGGAGAAGCGGACATTGCCGCATTCATTGAAGAATTGGATGTCGCCGAGAGCGTGAAAGCCCAATTGCGGGCGCTCACCCCACACAACTACACGGGTATCGACCTGATCGGCCGCGGCTAAGAGCCTGTTCAAGACCTCTTGCATGATGGCCGCCGAGACTGTTTTTTGCTCAGGGTTTGCCGGAAAATTTTCGCGTAGCGGTGTCTAGGGTAAAATTTTCTGGTGAAGCATGAACGGAAAAGAGGCCGGAGGACGCATGTGAAGAGATCTTGAACAGGCTCTAAGGCTGAAGCCGCTGGTACACGACCAGGTCCAATGCGGGTATGTCATCCAAGTCAAGCTGCCGCATCATTGTTACTACTTGTCCGCGGTGATATGTACTGTGATTGAAGCAGTGCATCAACGCCTGCCAACGAACTTGCTCGTGGGTGTTGCCTTTCAGATCAGCATAGGCAACGCTTCCCGTGAGGTCGTCCATCGTTAGCGACTGAACGTATTTGCGCATCGCAAGCACATGTACAAGGACTGTATCCATGGCGCTGATCTCATCCGCTGGCCAACGGATAACCGCACCGATCATGCGCGCATGCCACACGGCTTCCGCATTGCGAATGTGCATGAGCGTTCCACGGATCGAAGGAAAACTGCTTTTCACATTCGTATCCAGGATGCTCTCGTTTTCACGGGACAGTCGCTCCATCAAACGCGAGTTCGCCCATAAGTCATAAGCGGAATAGTGATCGATGAGCTGCAGGATGTTCATCTGAATGAGTTGATAAGCGTGTTGAAAATACCCGTCGCACAAGAAACGATGTCTGTCGGCGAACAGACTACGTTCGCAGTCACGAAAATGACGGAATGATCGCCACTTTGTTCGGGAGGAAGAAGATCAGTGAAGAGAAGCTGGCGAATGCCGTGGTGCACGCGGTGTTCGAGCTCACGGAGCAAGGCTATCCAATGATCGTAGAGGAGCTTCAAGATGCTCCTGAGTTCGTGGCGCGACCTGTATTCGGGCCCGGCGACGATGAACTCTTTGCCTTGATCGTGCTTGCAGGCAACCTGATGGATGCTCCCAAGCATTTGCCTGCCGGACAGGATCGTCGCTTCATTTCCCATGCCCTCAGCAAGTATGGCGCTGCAATGGACATGGGGGTTAGTGAGTTG
>JANNYL010000594.1:0-2711 GCA_031410075.1 Flavobacteriales bacterium | reverse complement strand
CTGCACGTTACGCCCAATTCACAAGGCCTTGCGGCTGAAACGTGGAACAGATTCTGGGTCGTCGATGGCTTCAACGGCGATATCGTGATGCACGATTTCCGCAAAGACCATGGTCCGGGCAATGATTATCATGGCAACGCGATCATTCGTCGATACGATGAGATCCAGATAACCAAGGACCCCAATGACCATATCGTGAGCCATTGTGCACTTGATAAGGGCACTGGCTGGTTGTATGTCGTTGACTTTGGGGGCCAACGTGTGTTCCGGATCAATACGCATTCCGGCGCAGTAAGTGGCCTTGGTGACTTTGGACCGTTCGAGACCTATGTGGAATACTCCATGGTCACCGGGTACGAGAAGGAAGTCATCATCACCAGTGGGCTCGTACAGCCAGCTGGTATCGAAGTGATCGGTGATCGGCTCTTGGTGAGCGACCATGCGAACGGCGACATCATTGTGTACGACATCGGTTCACCGGTTGTCGTGGAGATCGGTCGCATCGAAACGAACAGCCCTGGTATTATGGGCCTTTCGATCGGGCCTGATGGTCGGATCTGGTTCGTTAATGCCACCACACATCAACTGATGGTAGTTGCCGAGGGGCCGGTTGCTGTGAACGAAGAAGCACGCAACGATTGGCGCATCTCCCCTACCGTTACTACCGGATCTGTGCGGCTCGTGGGCGATGCGCTCTTCAACGGAAGTGAAGAGGTGCTGATCGTTGATGCCCAAGGTCGCAATGTGCTTCGTTCCATGGTAGGTGCTCTGCGCAATGGCCTCGACTTGTCGGGGCTTTCGGCGGGTGCGTATTCGGTGCGCATTGGTGGCGATGTGCGACGGGTGGTGGTGCAACATTGATCAGAGCGCTCTTGACAGTAATTGTGGGCATCCGTATGCTCATGCACTTGGCCATACGTTAGTTTCATACCGTGAAATCGCGCCTGACCGCATGCCTGCTGCTCGCAATCGCCTTGGTCGGTGCACTGTTGCTGCCTGGTGGAGATGTCAGCCTGCTGCGCGATCTACCAGCGATGTACGTCCATTGCAAAGCCACGGAGGACAAGGACCTGACCCCTCTGGATTTCATTACCGACCACCTGACCTGCTTCGACGCGTTGCTGGATACACATCCACCAGGGGATGAACAACGCCCCCACGCCCCTGCCCCCACCAACCGAACACATGTCCCCTTGCCTATCGAGGCGTTCCTTCATAGCACCCATGTTCCGGTAGCACCAAGCCTGCCGATCAGCGGTTCTTCGGTGCCGATATCGCATTACCGGTTCCTACATTCTTCCCAGGTCTTCCGACCTCCATTGTGTTGAGTTCGGCCCGTGCGAACGCACGAAGAACGCAGCACATTCTAGGAACAATAACCCACGATCATGAACAAGAACATCATTGGCGCAGCGCTGCTGTCGCTATCAGGCCTGCTCGCGTGCAACGCGGCGAGTGCCCAACGTCTGGCCGACGATAAAGTGCCCGCCGTTGTGAAGGCCGCCTTCACGAAACAATTCCCCAAGGCCGAAAATGCCAAATGGGAAATGGAATCCAAGACCGAGTACGAAGTGAACTTCAAACAGGCCGGCACCGACCGATCGGCGACCTACGGCACCGATGGTGTGTGGTTGGAGACGGAACACGCCATCAAGGCCGAGGCGCTGCCCGAGCCGGTGCGCAAAGCGATCGCTGCGGGTTATGCCGACCATAAGGTGAAAGGCATCGACGTAGCGGAATCACCGAAAGGCACCATGTACGAGGTGGACATGGAGAAAGGAGAGCAGAGCATGGAGGTGGTCTTCGATTCGAATGGCAAGGTGCTGGATAGTAAGGTTGAGGAGGACGACGAAAAGGGCGAGGAGAAGGATTGATCGAACAGAGGTGAGCCGGGTCCGTGCCTTGGGCAGGGACCCGGTGATCCGCACCTGAACACATGAAGATCCTTCGATCGGTACAGCTTCTTGGCTGCATGCTATGCATCCTTCAACTGCGCGCACAGAACGACCTCAACCTCCTTATTCTGGACAGCGCCACCACCGAACCAGTGGTGGGCGCCAGCGTCCTGTTGGTGGGCACTTCACAGAGCGCATCAACCGATGTCGATGGAAAGCTTGCGCTGTCCGGCATCACGGACGGTCCACATATGCTGCGTTGCGCCGCCATCGGGTACCACACACAAAACCTCCTGCTCACCTTTCCGCGCAATACGGCCCTTATGACCATCCGCCTCGCGGGCGAAAGCACGGAG
Source organism: Flavobacteriales bacterium (assembly GCA_031410075.1). Lineage (GTDB taxonomy): Bacteria > Bacteroidota > Bacteroidia > Flavobacteriales_F > PHOS-HE28 > PHOS-HE28. Next base: position 460 of record JANNYL010000594.1, on the reverse strand, counting down.
CTATCCGAAGCCGTGGTAACTGCCACGCGCACCAACAGCCGCATCGAGGATGTGCCGCAGAAGATCGAAGTGCTTGGCGAGGAGGATCTGCACGAGGAAGGCTCCCTGAAACCAGGTAACATCGCCAGCTTGATCGGCGACATCAGCAGTGTTCAGATCCAGCAGACCAGCGGCGTGAGCGGAGCCAGCGCGGTCCGGATGCAGGGGCTCGATGGTCGATACACGCTGCTGATGCGCGATGGCATGCCCGCCTTCGGCGGACTCTCCGGAGGATTCGACCTGCTGCGCATACCACCGCTGGACCTACAACGTGTGGAACTCCTGAAAGGCCCCTCCTCCACCTTCAATGGCGGCGGCGCGATCGCGGGCACCATCAACTTCGTGAGCAAAGCACCGATGGACAGCTTGGGCGGCATGGTGCTCATGAACCGCGCGTCACTGGGCGAGACGAACGTGAACG
>JANNYL010000593.1:0-1029 GCA_031410075.1 Flavobacteriales bacterium | reverse complement strand
ATCGGGCGAAGCCACATCGTTGGCACTCCCATGAGCATTTTGTTTAGCCGCAACGCTTACCCTGGCAATTGCACCGTTACCCTGGCACATAGTCGCTCCAAGAACCTTGCGGAACTCACTCGCCAGGCTGACATTCTCGTTGCTGCTGTAGGCCGCCCAGAAATGATCACGGCTAACATGGTGAAGGAAGGGGCCGTGGTGGTCGACGTGGGCATCCACCGAATTCCCGATGCAAGCAAGAAAAGCGGATTCAGACTTGTCGGCGATGTGAAGTTCGACGAGGTGGCCCCGAAGTGTTCATGGATTGCGCCCGTGCCCGGTGGGGTAGGGCCGATGACCATCACGAGCTTGTTGTTGAATACGCTGAAGGCATCGCGTCACGCATTCTCTTCGTGAAATCCGTTCGTTGGGTCTCGTGGGTGCTCACCGCTGTAACGCTCCTGGCAGGGCTTCTACTCGTTTCTGTCGGCCTGGTTGGGTTCAGTTGGGTGTTCTTCGTCCTGTTCCCCATCGCGGTTGGTTTCTCCACGGCGATCGCTGCGGGGAGCGCTGGCCGCAAGACCGTGATCTTGGCATTGTGCATTGTCGGGCTCGTGGTATTCATGGGCCTTGCGGTGGTAATGGGAATGGAGGGTCTCGTTTGCGTTCTGATGGCTATGCCTCTGCTGTTGGTTGCCTTGATAATGGGTGCTTTGCTCGGCTTGGCATGTCGCAACACGATATTCAAAGGGCTTCTTGAGAAAGAGCGGAGGTTGCCCGTCATCGCTTTCCCGTTGGTTCTTTTGCTCGTGGGCGATCCCATAGCAAGACAGATCGAAATGGCTCCACCAATGACGGCGATCAGCACCACCATCACGCTTCTACAGGATCCGATCGATGTTTTTGAAGCGCTCCGATCCATGGATACGTTGGACGGTGAGCAACCATGGCTTTTACGGATCGGGCTTCCGACACCCTACCGGTGCGTGCTGGAAGCGGAGCGGGTTGGTGCAGAGCGGACGTGCCTGTTCCCGAATGGACATATCACCG
>JANNYL010000592.1:0-12546 GCA_031410075.1 Flavobacteriales bacterium | reverse complement strand
CCACCAGCGTGGTGAACAGGTGCCACCAGCTTTTCCAACGGATCTCGTTGGCGAAAGGGCGGGTGGCGAGGATGAGGTCTTTTCCTTGGAGCATGAAGGGCGAATTTATACGTGGGAACCAGACGGCCGACGATGCTTCCACCGACGATGTGTCCAAAGCCAGTTCGACGGAAGTCGTTGAATGTCTTTCTCCAGCCTTTGTGTGTGCACCTGTGTGATCTCGCCTTCCCCAGTGCTGGTGGGATCGGCGCGCAATTCCTCGAAACGCATCATGTACCGCCCGCGACCGGTTCTTTCGATACCTACGTAGATGATCGGGTATCCAAGTTTCCGGGCGATCTTCTCCGTTCCGAAGAACACGGGTGTGTCCTGGTGGAGGAAAGATGTCCAATAGGCACGTTCTGGGGGTGGGGTCTGATCGGCGATGAACGCGGTGGCGCTTACCAGGTGGCGGTCAGTGAGCATGCCTTTTAGCGTGTTGTCCATGGCGTAGAGCTTGTTGCCAAGCCGGGTGCGCATATGATAGACAAGTGCATCGAACCATTTGTTCTGCAAGGGGTGATAAATGACGAACAGCTGGTGCAGGCCCAGTTGGCTGAATCGCGCCCCGCCCCATTCCCAATTGCCCCAATGCCCCATGACCAGGATCACGCTGCGTTTTTGATCGAAATAGTTCCGCAGCACAGCCTCGCCGGCAACTTGTACGCGCTCCTTCACTTGTTCTGGTGAGAGGGTGAGTGTTTTCAGCGTTTCCAGCACCAGGTCGCAGAACCACCGGTAGAAATCGCGCTCTATGGTGCGTAGTTCCGCTTCGCTCTTTTCCGGAAAGCTGTTCCGCAAATTGGTGCGCACAACCTCCTTACGGTAGCCGAAAACATGGAACAGCAGAACGAAAAGCCCGTCACTCAGTACATACAGCACCGGGAACGGCAGCCAGGCGATGCCGTATATGAAAGGGAGTGACAGGTAGTAGCCGATGGCGCCCATGCGGGGCGAAGATGAGGCGGTTCACAGCACGAGCATCAAAACAGAAAGGGCCACCTCGCTTTCGCGAAGCAGCCCCTCCCGGCAGAGCGCTTCAGGTTTACTGGACCACTAAGCGCTCCGTTCGTTGCTCATTTCCGGTTTTCATGGTCACCAGATAGATGCCAGAGGTCAACGGCTTGCCGAGGTTAAGGTTGACGAGCGTGCTTCCTTCATTCAGTGGGATAACTTCCAGGTGGACCAGTTTCCCGAAGGCGTCGAATAATGTGATCTCGGCCTGCTCAATGCTTGAGTTCAAACCGGAAACCGATAGTGTGATGGGCGTGCCTTCATTGGGGTTGGGCCAAATAGTCATGGCTGGATCGCGCATGGTCACATTTGCCATCCCGTTTTCTGGTAAAGGGGCCATGGTTGAGCCTGGTGGCGCGCAGAACCCGGAGTTGTCGATAATGGTCACCGGACATGCGGTGCCGTATGGGCACCACGTGGTACCATCGAAAGTAACGGCTACGCTGACCTGATAGGTATTGGTGCCGCACAGGAATTTCCAAGAATTCCAGATGTCCTCTGTAAGTGGGAGTGCCGCACCGCTGACATGCACTCGAGTGAAATTCCCGCTGGTGAATTTGAATTTGTAGAGCGATGCTGCTTGAAGCGTGAAGCCATAGGTCCCGCCGAAGCGCCAAGCGGGTACGGCGTCCACATAGCTGCCAGCGTTCACCGTGCGGGTGATGTTGCAGCTAGTGTAGACACCTGTCGAGTAGAGCTGCGTGGTTACGCATGGTGTGCTCAGGACCAGGATCTGCAGACGGCACACAGGACCCCACTGGCCGTTCACACCGTTCACGCGGCTGCGAACGCGTACATTTTCCAAGCGGCCGTTCATGAGGAGAACAGCTGTGGAGCTCATGAGCAAACTTCGCGCGCGTTGACCATTCGCTGGTGATATGCCACCAACATCCGCATGCGATCGGAAGACACTTGTCGGTGTGCCCAAGCCCACAGCGTCAAAGAACCCGAATTCGTATCCGTCGTCGGTTTGGACACCGACGCCCCATTGCGCCGTTACCAATGGGTCCTCGGAACAGGTCATCACATCGCTGGGGTTCCAGTCCAGCTTGTCCTGATGTGCGGGGATGAGCTGAAGTGTGCTGAGCGGGATCGCGCAGAGAGACGGGGAACTGGCCCAATTGGTGAAGCCGCCACCGTTGCCCGTGTTATCAAGAATGCGGCTGCCCTGCTCGTCTCGCAGCACCCATCCACCGCCTTGTAAGCCGTTGTAGCCGGCATCATCGAAGCGTATGGTGGCACAACCGGACTTTGGTACGTTGATGGTATACACAATGGTAGAATTGTTCGCCATGTTGGAACCCGAAGCAAGCAGGCTCAGATCAACAGTATTCTCTGCGCGCCAAGTCGTTTCAGCGGCATTGCCACCTGTTTGTACGGTCAAGGTCCAGGGACTCACTTGGTCATGGATGCGCGCGACGCCGTTCCGCGTGACACCATTGTAGCTAGTGAAGTTTCCGGCTGCGTAAATGCGGCCATTCGGTGCCAAGCAAGCATTCGCATATCCAGTGTTGAACCCGGTCCCTATGGCGAAAGTCGCGTCATTCAAGTTGGCCGAAGTGATCCGGGTGATCCTGTTCCGCGGCGCACCGCCGCCTACCGTGAATCCACCCGTCACCACAGGGTTCACGACGCCCGGCTGACATACGACGCTAGATACTTGCCCATCAGTCGGGTAGGATGCGAGTACGGTCCCTGTCGTGGAGACGAAACACATGCGAGTGGCCGGCGCAGTGAACGAACCACCCACGTAATAACCACGGCCAAGGGGGCCGTTAACGGTCAACGGGGAAACCACGCTCACAGAACCACTGAACGCAGGTAAAGTGCTGTTGAAGGCTGCTACCGCTGTGCCGGTCGAGGTGATGCCACACAGCCCAGTGCGCGCTATGCCACGATAGGTAGTGAAAGCACCACCGCAAACAATATCCGAAGTAGGCGTGCCCGCAGCGTTGATCGCTTGCACGATGGTCGAAACGCCACCGAACGGAGCAGTGAAACCTGTACCGGGGTCGAATGTGAGGTCCAATGCCCCCGTTGAAGTGAAGCGAGCGATGCGATTGCGCGATGTGCCGTTGTACGATGTGAAGACCCCACCGCAATAGATGCGACCAGTTGCCTGATCTATGTGAATGGTGAACACATTACCGTTCAACCCCGTACCGGTTTGGGTGAAGGTCCCATCCAAGGTCCCATTCGCGTTCAAACGCACCAGATTGGCACGTGGGGTCCCATTGTAGCTGCTGAAGGTCCCGCCGCACATGATCTTCCCGTCGCTCAACAGCACGACCGCGTTAATGGGCGTAGCACTTGGTGCGAAACCAGTTCCTGGGTTGAACGTAGCGTCGAGGGTGCCATCTGCATTTACTCGCGCGATCCCTTTTCGGGAGACCCCTTGGTAGGTCGTGAACTGCCCAACACAGATCACTTTGTTATCCGGCTGGGCCACTAGGGCGTTCACCTGACCATTGAAACCGGCTCCCGGATCGAAGCTCAGGTCCAAGCTGCCGGGTTGGGCCTGTGTGATCAACGCGATGAGCGTGAAGGTCGATGCGAGTAAAATGGATGTGCGTTTCACGGTGTCGTTGTTTAGGCTGCGAAGCACGATGAACCCGTCCATGGAAACCATAGCATATGTATGGGATGCTTCTTTCCAATGCCTTGCATCGCTTCACCTTTGCCGCATGAAGCAGTTCCTGTTCGCCTTCGTGTTCCTATTCACGACACACCTCCAAGCGCAAGGCGACAAGCTGCAGAAGCAGCAGGCGCTGTTAGAAGCATGGTCGCAACGCCCGGTACATCCGGCCGGGGACACCGTGGGGCTTAAGTTGATGCTCGACCTGACGGTGATGCACATGATGCGCTCGCACTTCGACAGTGCGTTGGTCGTATCCACCAATGCGGCGATCGCTGGAGAAAGGATACTGGCTGCGACAAGTGACGTGCACCAGAACGAAGAAGTACGCAAGCTTCTTTTTGATGTGCAGGGATTAAGGTGTATGCTGTTACGTGACCAGGGTGCGTTCGATGAGGCGGTCGATGTGGGGCGAGTGGTTCTGATGCACGCTGAGCTGCTTGGGACATCGCATCGGTTGGCCAATGCTTACCAGTCGTTATCCCTCTGTCATGTTGGCCTTGATGATGTGGGCACTGCCATCTTGTGGACCCGCAAGCAACTCGCCACAGTGGCGGTATCCGATCGCTTGAGCCGGACCCAAGTGCTTTTCACCATGGGCGATCAATACGGAGCCATGGGCAAGGAGGATAGCGCGTTCCACTATCTGCATTTGTCGCGTACGTTGCTCGATAGCTCCATGTCCGCTGTGGTATTCACAGAGCCCTTGTTCCGGATCATCGCGCTTCACCAGCAGGCGGGGCGTACGGATTCGGTTGCGAAGTACCTCGGGCTGGTCGAGCGGCATCTGAACTTCGTTTCCTATCCGAAAATGGAGATCCAATGGCTTTTAGCACTAGCTGGGCTGCAAGTATTGCACGGTGAATACAAGGAGGCTATCAAGACCTTGCGCGAAGCCGATGTGGTTTCTCTTGTGATCCGGGATCACCGTCTGCGCTTCAAGGTCCAACGGGCACTTTCGATCGCCCTTGCATCGAATGGCGATCCGGTCTCTGCTTCATTGCACGCGGACACAGCGGTGAAGGAGATGAAGATGGTCATGGGGGTCGATAAGATCCGTCATCTGGCGCGCACGCAAGCGGAGATGATGAATGAAAAGGAATTGGCGCTTGCGGAAGCACAAGTGGATGTGCAACGCGGTCAACGGAACTTGGCCATCGTGGGTGGCGGAGCCATGGTCTTGCTGCTTGTCCTGGCGTTGTTGCTCTTTCGCAGTGCCCGGCAGAAGACGGAGGTTCTTGCCGCCAAGAACGCGGAGATCATCCAAGCTCAATCGCAACTGATCGAGAGTGAGAAACAGCGCGAGGCCGAACAGGTGCGCACACGCATCGCGCGGGACATCCATGATGAAGTGGGCAGTGAACTCACACGGATCAGCATGCTCGGTGGCGAAGTGAAACGCCGATTGTCGCCATCGGAGAGCGCGGCCAACGAAGGTTTGGACCAGATCCGCCTAATGACACGTCAAGTAAGTGCCACCCTCAGCGATGTGGTCTGGGCCGTGGATCCCCAGCAGGATACAGTACAGAGTTTGGTGCGGCATGCCGAGGGCTTTGCACGCCGCATGTTGGATCCGTTCGGCGATAAGGCCGAACTTTTGTTCTCCGCAGTGGGAGCTGATCGACCATTGGATCCCCTCGTGAAGAACAACGTCTTCCTCGTGTTGAAGGAGGCGGTGAACAACGCCGTGAAGTATGCTTCAGCGGATCGGCTGGAAGTGCAATTGATCACGGATGCGCGGTCCTTTCGCGTGCATGTGAAGGACAATGGACAGGGCTTCGACCCAGTGCGCATGGCGCGCGAAGGCAATGGGCTGCGGAACATGCAAGCTCGTGCTACACAATTGGGAGCGGAATTGAGCATCGTGGCAGCGCCCGATTCAGGTACCCAGGTGTTGATGACCGGTAGCTGGGCCTGAGCAAACCAGGGCAACAACATACTTTCGGAACATGGCAACTGGACCGCTACGTGTGGCGATCGTGGAGGACGATAGAGGAATACGTGACCTCATGCGGTCCACTCTTGAACGCGAGCTGGACTTGAGGGTGGTGCGGACCTTTCCCAACGCCGATGATTTCCTGGAGGCATTTCCTGCCATAGAAGTGGATGTGGTGATCATGGACATCAATATGCCCGGCACAAGTGGTATCGAAGGGATCCGGGCAACCAAGCCGATGCGACCCGCAACGCAGTTCCTGGTGGTCACTGTTTTCGAGAATCCGACCTACATATTCCAAGCGCTTTGCGCAGGCGCGACAGGTTACTTGGTAAAGGACGCTGACAGTGATGTGCTGGTGGCCGCTGTACGCGAGATCGCGGCTGGCGGGTCACCCATGAGCCCTTCCATCGCTCGCATGGTCGTGAATTCCATGCATGGACAGGCAACAGGTGCCATGCAGGAAGAGCTCTTGACCCTGCGTGAACGGGAGGTGTTGGACGCCTTGGCGAACGGCCTCATGTACAAACAGATCGCCTCGAAACTGGTGATCTCAGTGGGTACGGTGCAGAACCACGTACGCCACATTTACGAGAAGTTGCAGGTGCACTCGCGGACAGAGGCTGTCAGGCGAGTGTATCCTAACCGATATTGACCCGCCTGTTGCACAGATCCGCAAAGTGTACCCGGAGACCGCGCCTAGCGATCGATCACAGTGTCTCGCTGGGCACATACGGCTCCATGTACCCAGTGTGCGCCATTTTCCCGCCGATCTCCATGAACTTCTCCTTCTCTGGCCAGGCCCACGTTCCCAACCCGTCAACATATCGGTTGAACATGCAGAAGCTTGCCGCGATCAGCACGGTGTCGTGGATCTCCACGTCAGTAGCACCGGCCTCTTTCGCTTTCGCGATGTCCGCTTCGCCCACGTGCTTACCGCCGCGCTGGGTTTGATGTGCGATGTTCAACAAGGCCCGCATCTTCGGGGAGAGGGGTTCATGCGGCAGTCCCTGTTTGATCTCATCGATGAAGTCAGCGCCCTTGCCCAAATGCGCGCACGCAGCAGCTGCATGGCTCGTATGGCAGAAGTGGCAATCGTTCCACCACGATACGCTCGCCGCGATGATCTCTCGCTCGCCGGGTGAAAGCGAAGACGGTCCGCGTAACAGGATCTCCACCAGTTCGCGCAAGGGCTTGGCGGTTTCAGGGCGGTACATCAGCAGGCCGCTGATGCCGGGCGAATGGCCAGCAGGAAGGTTGATGTGGGGCATGCCGCAAAGTAGCACCCGCCACACTTGTTTTCAGAAGTGCGGATCGGCCCGAAGGACCTTGCTCGTGTGTTCCTGATCAGGGCAGCTGTTCGCTGCGCACGTTGTTCGGGGTGGTACTGCCCACATTGATCAGGATCGGGTCGCGGTCATTCCCTGCACCCACATACCTCACCGATGCATCCATGTTCACGTCCTCGGGGAAATAGCCCCCCACCGTGTTATTGGGCGTTGTGCTACCCACCTTCACCAGGATCGGGTCGCGGTCGTTGCCGGCACCGATGTACTGCAGGTTCACATCGCGCAGCACGTTACCGGCCCACAACGCTTGCACGCTGCCAACCGTTTTGCGCGCAGCCGTGCCGAATGTCGCCGTGGCGAGGCTCGTGAAATCAACGGTTGCCGGAGAACTGGACAAGGCCACTGCCGTATTCGTCATGATCCCCAAATGGTTCCTGTGGCGCATCGCAACGAAGTAGTTACCAGCAGCTACAGGGAAGGTCAGGGGCGATGTGCCGTTCACGTCCACCACATCACCATCCCGCTGCAGAAGGCCACAACGTGTTCGCACAACCTGTGTGTTGTTCGCGGAGTTACGAAGCTCGATCAGCACCCAATCCACAATGGCGTTGTTGCCAGTTACGGTGAAGACCGAAGGGTTCGCTGTTTCACCTCCACCACCAACTTGCGTGAAGCCAAGGGCTGTGTAGGGCTCAGCGGCCGGAATGATCAGTGGGCTGCGCAATCCGTCGTCCATGATGCCGGTTCCGCTGTTGAGCGGTCCATCGAGCAGGCCTTTCACGGCCACGGTGATGCCAGAAGTTGGTGTGCCCGCACAAACGCAGGTCGCACTGTAGATATCTCCCGTGGTGTTGGGGTTCCCATCGTTGCACGCAGAGCCTGGAAGCGTTGTTCCGCCCGGGACGCCGCCGCAGTCCACAGCAAGCAGCCGCAGTCGTGCGAACCGGAGTGAGCCAGCGTCTTCAATACCACCATCGCAGATGCTCAGTATCCAATTTCCATTGGGGTTGCCTGTGAAGCCAGCCAAGGTTTGCTCCGGTGCGAAGAAGCCTGAGATGTTGTTCAGGTTCGGATCCATGGTACTCAACGCCGGACTTCCATCTTTCAGTTGGAGCACGACGCCAGGGCATGAACCAGGGTTGCCGAAGTTGCTGCCCGCGGCCGTTGAGGTAGGCGCGTTCAACAACATATTGCGCGTTTGGCCAGTAGGCGATGTCAGTCGCACTTGTATGTCGCCACGGAACGTGTGGGCGATGATCAGTTCCAATGTTTGGAAGAAGGTTTGCCCCGGAAGGAAGCCCAAGGTCGTGGGCAATCCGCTGATGGGAATGGTGGCTTGCAGAATGGATCCCGTAGAGCAACCGTTGTCTGGAATGGCCGGGTAGGGCGGATCCAGGATGCACACGCCGTTCGTAATGGTGGTGCACGTGGGCGTGGGATTGAAGATGCCCAGTAGATTGGTGCAACCGGCACTCGTGCTGTGTACCACGTTCAGCGTAACGGGTGTGCCCAACGTGAAGGGGCCGCAGACGTAACTACCCAAGCTCACGTTCGTGAACAAGGTGCCGCCGGGGCTGGCCGTGATGTTCGCTGCGGTCGCGTTTCCTAATGACGAAATGTTCACCGTTACCGTGAAGTTGTTCGCGGCGCAATTCGAAGCCACTGTGGTGGTGGCGGTGGGCGAAAGGCATATGGGACTGAACGCGACGTCCTCGCCACCTAACGGCGATTTCGCAGGCGCGGTGGATGTGAAACGAAATGTGTTCGCATTGCTTGTGCCGGCGAGCGGTGTCAGCCATGTTTCCGCCCCACTGGCCACCAGAAGGTTCTTTACCTGGGTAGGGAAACTGTTGCTTGTGCCGCGCAAGCCAACCTGCGGTTGCAGTGTTGTAAGGGCGTTCAGTGCGGTAACGGATGAGTAACTGAAGCGGATCACTCCGGTAGTGAGCCCGATCCTTGTTTGGAAACTGAAGCGCTCCGTACCAGCGCCAACTCGGGCCACATCCCGCCATTGTACGACCAGTTCTGAACCCACTTGTGCCCAACTGATCTCCGGTGTTCCGCTGCTGGCGTTCACCAAATTGGTCCCGAAAGGACTGATGGCACCTATGTATGCTCCTGCACCACTGATCGGTGTATAGTTGGTCACAGCGGGCGCCACGCCCAGGGTGATGAAACCGTTCGAAGAGATCTGCATATCACTGTAGTAAGACCCATTGAAAAAGTACGTGGGTACGTTGGCGAACACCACCACGTCATCGAACACGGGCCCAGCTATCAATTGGCCACCGGTGATCAAGCCGAAAGTGCGTTGGGAAGCAGCTGCGGTATACGTGGTGTTGATCTGCCCGATCGCCTGGTGCATGGTGGCTATCAGTGAAAGGCCGGCGAGGATCCGGAATGCGTATCGGTTCGTCATGGTGCGTTGAAAAAGTGAGGGAAGTTACGCCAGTGAGGGCCTTGCCTCCAATGCGTTCATGCCCGGCCCTCTATAAAAAGCGAAACCCCCGGGGTTCTCCCGGGGGTCTCGCCTATGATTGTTCGTTACTTACTGGATCACCAGGCGCTCCGTGTAGCGGGTCTCACCCACTTGCACGTTCACCAAGTAGAGGCCAGGAGCCAACGTTTGTTCGAATGGCAACACTGTATTGAGCGTACCTCCATCCACAGCGATCGTGCGGGTGGAAACCATGCGACCGTGCATGTCCATCACCTCAACACCTACGCTGTTCACCGATGCATCGAACTCGTTGAGCGAGATGTTCACCAGTGATCCATCGTTCGGGTTCGGCCACATCGTAAGGATGGTGTTGCTCGTGCTGCTTGTGCTGTGCTCGCTCTCTTCGCCTTGGCCTTGTGAGCCATTGGACGGAGTTGGAGGAGGGCATGTTGCGACACCCAACGTAATGGTGCAAGGTGTACCGAACGAGCAGTAGGTCAAGCCACCGTCGAAGGAAACGCGCACCCGCACATTGTAGCAGGTGTTCATCATCAACGGCAGTGTTGTGAAGCCCAGGATCGTGGAGCGCGATGAATTAGCGATCCGGCGCAGGTAACCAGGACGTGTGAACTCGAACTGGTACTTGGTAGCACCCACCACGTTGTTCGCGTAGATCGTGCTGCTCAGCGTAAGTCCGGTAGCACCGCAAGACACCACTGGGTCAACCAAGTTGGTCAACTGGGTCGTGGCGCAAGGCGGATCCACTTTGAAGCGGCAGGCAGGACCGAAGGCACCAACCACACCAGCAACTTGTGTACGGATACGCACGTTCAGGTTCGTGAAGAACGGGATCGGCTGCGTTGAAATGTCGCTGAGGCGCAGGTACGACGAGCGGATGTTCGCTGGAGCTCCTGTCACGCTACCAGGTGCAGCGTGTGTCTGCAGGATGCGACGTGTGTAACCACCATCCGGGTTGAAGAACCAGAACCAGTAACCGCTTGTAGAGTTGGTTACACCGAACTGGCCGGTAACCGCAGGGTTGGCCGTTGCTTGGATGATGTCCGTAGGCAACCAATTGATCTTATCGCAATGGCTAGGGATCACCACATCCGCGCTAATTGGCACACAGAAGCCCAAGTTGCTCGCGATCTGGCTCGTGCTGGTGAAGATGCCGTCACCACCGTTGTCGATGATGCGCTTGTTACCGCTGCCAGTAGAACGCAGCACGTAACCACCCACTGTACCGTTGGCCATACCATCTCCCGCGCTGTCGAAGAAGCGCAGCTCATAGCAACCGTTCGGCAAGCAGCAATCCAGTGTGATCACCTGGTTGTTCAGGTAACCGCTTCCACTGCACACTTGCGTGGTAGTACCCACGTTCACCACATCCCAGGTGGTCTGTCCACCGCTATTGTCCGTGGTAAGGTCGATCAACACCGTGTTGAACGCGCACGTCGGAACCGTTCCGGCACATACGCAACCTGCGGTCAACTGATCGTTGATCGTGTTCACGTCGTTGTCGTTGCAAGGTGTACCCACCACACCCGCTACGGATGGGCAGTTGTCAACGCAGTCCGCGATGAGGTCGTTATCCGTATCCGTGTCAGCAAAACCGCAGCCGCACTGGCCAGGAACGATCTTGTTCGGATCGATCGGGCACAGGTCGTTGCAATCAGCTGTAAGGTCACCGTCCGTATCCGTATCGGCTACACCGCAGCCGCAGATACCAGGGGCGATCTTCAACGGATCGTTGATGCAACCATCGTTGCAGTCAGCCGTACCGTCACTATCGGTGTCCGTATCAGCCACACCGCAGCCGCACTGGCCGGGAGCGATCTTGTTCGCATCCAATGGGCAGCCGTCGAGGCAATCCACAGTGAGGTCACCATCGGTATCCAAGGTCTGTACCGTTACAGCGATCGTATTTGTGCTGGAGCAGCCGGCCGCGTTGGTGGCCGTTACCGTGTACGTAGTACCAACCAACACCGCACTTGCGAGCGCGTTGCAGATCGCTGGGTTGTTCAGGTAGGTGGTAGGCAACCAGCTGAAGTTGATGCCAGCAGCGCAGTTCGAAGCACCACCAGTGATCGTCACCGTATAGTCTTCCACTTCGCCGAAGCTCTGTGATCCGCAAGCAGGCATAAGGCCTGTTGTGGCTTGGTCCGATTCACGCACACGCAGGCGAGCTCCGCCGTTGATGGCCGTCACCGGAACGGTGAAGGTGATGTCCGCCTGTGCTGGAGAAGCACCGAAGTTGTCCACTTCGCCCAGTTTCTCAGCAGGCTCATCGAACACGCCGTTGTTGTTGTAGTCGATCCACGCTGCTACGTCGTTCACACTGAACGTACCCGCTATGCTACGCAGCGTATAGGTGGTACCAGCGGTCAACGTGGCCGTGGTGCTGCCCGAAGCTGCGAACAAGGTGTAGAACGGAGTCGCCGATGCACCGGTGCTGTTGTTCAGCGTGGTGGTCAGGATGTTCACCGAGGTGAGGAAGTCACCGAAGCCTGTTCCATTGGTGTACGACGTGGCGCAGTAGGTAGGAGGAGCACCAGCGATCACAGCACCCAGTTGCGAGTTGCCACCAGGGCAGAACGCGTTAGGTGTTGCACTCATCACTGGTGTAGCAGGCGTGGTGCCCGTAGTCACGGTAACCGTAGCCGCACCCGTGCAACCCACAGCGTTCGAAGCCGTCACCGTGTAGGTGGTAGCCGAAGCTGGTGTAGCCGTTACGGGGCTACCTGTTACGGCACTAAGGCCAGCAGCAGGCAACCAGCTGTACGTTACTCCACCCGTAGCTGTAAGCGTAACGCCCGCACCAGGTGTGCAATACACCGGGCTGCTGGCTGTTACACCGGCCGTTACTGGATCTGGTGTACCAACGCATACGCAGAGGGCGTCAAGCACATCATTGATCGTGCAAGGGTTGCCGTCCGTGCAGGAAGAACCTTGCACTCCGGTAACCAATGGGCAGTTGTCGATGCAGTTCGCGAGACCGTCACCATCGGTGTCGGTGTCAGGCGTTCCGCAACCGCACACACCAGCAGCGATCTTGTTCGGATCCAGTGGGCAGCCGTCGATGCAGTCAGCTGTGAGGTCACCATCGGTGTCCGTATCAGCAACGCCGCAACCGCAGATACCAGCAGCGATCTTCAATGGAAATAGTGGGCAACCGTCGATGAAGACAGCACTT
>JANNYL010000591.1:0-3735 GCA_031410075.1 Flavobacteriales bacterium | reverse complement strand
GCTGGCCGATTCGCTTTTGTCGATCTACGTTCCATTGCGGGATTCGTGTCGGATCGCACGGTTGCATTCGACAAGAAGCATGTGTTTTGATGGCTTGGGCAAACTGGATTCGGCGCTGTCTTCTGTGCAGAGAGCGCTGCGTTTGTTCAGGCCAGGATGCGACAGCGCGGTTCTGTTCTCAGCCTACGCGAACCTGACGAATATCTATTTGAGCCTGAGTGATTATCCCCGTGTTGATTCGGTCACTGCCCAAGCAATACGGCTATGGAATCCGTTGTGGAAACGGAAAAATCTTCGGAATGCGCTGCTTACGAACAGCTCCATTGCAAGGGCTAGCCAGGGCGATAGATCAGGCGCGTTGGTCGGCTTCAAGACCATTCTCAGACTATCCCGCGAGGAAGGAAATGTGCAAGATGAATATGACGCGCTGGCCAACCTTGGATTGCTTATGGCGATGTTCGGAGAGTTAGATAGTGCTGACGCCTATGTCCGTATATCACTGAATAGGGCCATTGCTCAGGGCCACCGCGACCGACAAATGATCGGTTATTCAAATCTGGCGAACAATGCGTTTGGTCGTAAGGATGTGGATCGGGCTATCGTTCTTTTCGACTCCGCCAATGTTATCGCAAATGAAATAGGTGATCTGGCTCAACGTGTTTCGATCGAATTGGAACTGAGCAAAGCCTATGATGGTATGGGGAATGTACGTTCGGCTTTGGTACACCTGCAGAATCATCGAGTCCTCAATGACAGCCTTATGAACACCGAAAAGGTGAAGGCCGTAACCGAGATGCAGGAGAAGTACGAGAGCGAGAAAAGGGTGCGCATGATCCAAGAACTGAAGTTGGATCAGCTCGCTTCGCGACTAAAGGAGGTGCAACTCAAACGCACGCGCAACATCTACCTGTTCGCGGGTGTTGGTGGGCTCTTCTTAGCGGGTGGACTTTGGAACCGATTGCGGTATACGCGTCGCTCGCGTGCGGCGATCCAAAAGGAAAAGGATGTGAGTGAAGGCTTACTGCTGAACATTCTGCCGGAGGAAGTCGCGGCTGAGTTGAAAGAGAAAGGTTATGCCGACGCGAAGGAATTCGGCACGGCCACGATCCTCTTCAGCGATTTCAAGGGCTTCACCGAGTTGAGCGAGAAGCTAACGGCCGATGAATTGATCAAGGAGTTGAACCACTGCTTCAAGGCGTTCGACTTTATCATGGGCAAGTACCATGTGGAGAAGATCAAGACCATTGGCGATGCATACATGGCTGCTGGTGGTTTACCCGATACCACCAAAGGTTCACCCGCCGATGTGGTGATGGCCGCATTGGATATGCAAGCGTTCATGCACGGCTATGGTGCCGAACGAAAAGCGGAAGGCCGCCCGTATTTTACCATGCGCGTGGGTCTCCACACTGGTGGGGTGATCGCGGGCATTGTAGGCGTGAAGAAGTTCGCCTACGACATTTGGGGCGATACCGTGAACACCGCCAGCCGTATGGAAAGCAGCGGCGAAGTAGGCCGTGTGAACATCAGCCAATTCACTTACGATCTGGTGAAGGAAGATGCGCGTTTCAATTTTACCCCACGGGGCAAAGTAGCCGCCAAAGGCAAAGGCGAAATGGAGATGTGGTTCGTGGAGGTGGCTTCAACCTAAACGCAGAGCCGCAGAGATGCAGAGTTGCGCAGAGGATGATTTGCTGGGGTGAGCGATGGGTTCAGAGTTTTGTGGGCGCGGTTGGCGATCCTACTCCCGAGGGCCCAACAGTGATCTCGGCGAAGCGGCCGAGGAGGGGTAGAAAGGTGGCTTGAACCTAAACGCAGAGTCGCAGAGATGCGCAGAGGATGATTTGCTGAGCGGGTCATCAAGATTGCACGATCTCCAGTGCGATTAGCTGATGAGTTGATCACTGTTGTCCGGGGAAAATCCGGACGAAGTCGTGGAGCTCTTGAACCGAATGGGCTTTAGCGAATTGAGTTTGACGGGTGTGTGTGTTTCCGAACTGATCAACATGGTCGTACACAAGCCGAGATTCCGGGTCGGGCCCGGAATGACAGATTTCATGGAAGCCTTGATCGGCGGGCTCTGCCCGCCGATCAAGGCTTCCGACACCAATGTCACTGCGGCCTTGAGCCGCAGTCTCCTGCAAGTTCCCCGGACAACAGTGATAATTTGACTAGCTGATGTGCCCGCCGGTGTGAGCCATCAGCTGGTCAGCACATCGCCCTATCAGCTGATCAAATGACCGGATCTTATGTGCCGTCTCAGTAAATCAGTTGGGCGATCCGCGCTTTCGATCATCGCGGCTTGTTTCCTTTCAAACCGTCTTCCATCAGATCCACTTTATTGAATATCTCTTCAGTGAACGGATCGGTCGCATTGCGTTGCGTGAAAACCTGCATGCGTATGCGCGGCCGATCAGGTTTGTCTTTGCGGTGCGGGCCGGTATACAGGAACGTGTACAAGTGTCCGTGAACGTACACGTTCAGCGGTTGTCCCTTGCGAGGGCGAACTGTATGGACTACCCGATCGGTACTATCGACCAAGGCCAATTGCACTGCGCTCCGGTCCTGCTCCGCAGATACAAACTCTGCCGTGAGGTCTCCGATCCGATGATGCTGGCTGATCCGCATTTTTTCAATGGTTGCGCTATCCCCGTGTTGTCGCCACGGTAACAATAGGAAGGGAACGGATGTGGATGGAGCAGCAGCCTCGTTCTCCAGGACCATGGCACCGAAACAGAGCATGTCCATCACCGCATATGGAATGCGAGCATATCCTTTCTTGCCCCAGTGTTCGCCCCAAGAACTGAGCACTAGATAAGTGCTATCCGTATCGTCATATCCGGCACACACCAGGAAGTGACCTTTGAATCGAGCCCAAGGAAATGTGGCCCATCCAATGCTGTCTGTCGGAATTTTCACATTCCATACGAAGGTGCTGTCGCCCTTGTATTTATTGCCATCTGTGAATGTGCTATCGACCGAAACACCGCATATGATCGGTTCATTTTGTGCCAAATTGTATCGCCATTGCTTACGATCATTCATTCCCACCTGCACGGGGCAAGACATTCGCGTGGTCAATGCGGTCCGCAAAGTGGTTCCTGCTACAGGCCCCAAACAGACCGAAGGGTCGTACGGATAATCCTTCCATTTCACACTGCCGGTATCACACACAATGGCGATCGCGTTCTCCAAGTTACTGATCCCTGCTACGCAATTCTGATCCGCCTCTCGGCGCATGGCCAGGTTGAAAAGGAAGGCTGGGCTGAACACCTTGTTCGGATCCATGGGCGAGCCGGGTCCCATGCGCTGGCCCAAACGAACGTTATCATGGTAACCGACCAGCCCATACGCGAGTGCCCAACCCACGCAGGAACCTTGGCTGCCTTGGTCGCCAGCTGGTGGGAACCATTGCGAAAGATCCACACTCTTCGGCAGCACGCTATCGCTTCCCCCCACCAATGAAGACTCGAACGGCAGTGCTTTGATAGTTTCCATGTCCGGCAATATCAGACCATGGAAGAAGACCTGTTGCGGCAAAGAATGAACAGAACTCATCAATGAGGCAGCGATCAGAAGGGAACGATAGAAGCGTTGATAGATGCAATCCATAAGAGGGGGTCGAGACTTGGTTGTCCCAAGATATTCCTTCTCGGATGAAAGATGAGGAAAGCTCAATGCCCCGCCAACTTTGACCACACAGCCGAATCCTTGAATTCGCCATTCCAGTAGAAG
>JANNYL010000590.1:0-10235 GCA_031410075.1 Flavobacteriales bacterium | reverse complement strand
CCGGTTTCTTCATCGATCACTGTTCCGGTACATAGGAAGCGCTGCTCCAAAGGGGTATGCATGACGAAACTGTAGATATCATCATCGCCTTGCCCGCCCGGCCGATTGCTCGTGAAATATCCCGTCTTGTTGGCACCATCGATAATGAAGGCGAAATCATCCTTCGGGCTGTTCACTGGAGCGCCCACATTGATCGCCACCGAGTACTTTCCTTCCGCATCACGCTGGGCCACGAACACATCCAGCCCTCCTAACCCTGGCTGACCATTACTGGCGAAGTACAATGCACCATCGGCACCGATAAAAGGAAATGACTCATCTTGATCCGTGTTCACAACAGGACCCATGTTAACGGGTTCACTCCAGTGGCCACCTTGGTCCTTGCACATGTAGAGGTCTGTACCTCCCAGCCCGCCAGGCATGTCGCTCGCAAAAACAAATGTTTTGCCATCACGGGATATAGCTGGGTGCCCAACGGATGTTTCAGGATCGTTCAACTCGAAAGGTTCGGCCCCTTTCCAACCACCATCGTTGCGCCGAGCGCGCATTATGTTCAGGTGAATAACACCGTTTTTACCGCGCGCAGAGCTATTGCGGGTGAACCACAAATTGGTTCCTGAAGCATCGCAAACGGCAGGGCCTTCATGCAAAGGGCCGTTCACATCTCCGCTCAAGGAGCGAGGGTTCACCAGGTCGCCATCAGGCTGGCGATCCGCGGAATACAGGTCCAAAAAGGGTTGCTCGTTCCAAGCGGCCAATCGCTTGATGCCGGTACGTTGTGCTCGGCTGCTGCTGAATATCACCGACTGGTCGCCGCTCCACGTAGCTGCCATATCGCACCCAGGGGTGTTCAGCCCTACACCCTTCAAGCTGAAGCGATCCATACCGTAAGTGAATTTCTTGGCAAAGTCACTGATATTGCTGTGCAATGGTTGTCCCTCTGGCTTCACCATGGCCAAGTATCGATCCATCCATTCTTCCGCTTCGGCATACTTGGCATTACCCTTCAGCGCCTGGGCATAGTTGTACAATTCACTGGGCTGCCTGTTCAGGAACTTCACGACTTGGGCATACCATATCTCAGCATTTTCCGTGTCGCCCAATCTCATGTAGCAGTCAGCAAGGCGCTTCGAAACATGTTCGTTCACTGCGCCGAGGTCCGCAGCCAGCTTGTATTCCCTGGCCGCAGGGGCATAAGCCATTTGCTGGTAGTGCCTATCGGCAATGCGCGTATGCGCCTCAGGATCTCCACCACCTTGTGCCCACATGCCAAGGGCTAACGAGAGTGCCAAGAGCACGATAGGATATCGCAAACTATTGAGCATCAGAAATAGCGCGGGGATATAGTGCGACCCTGCGTGAACATAAGGTCGTAGGATATCATGATCTCGTGGGTACCTGCATTGTAGGCACCAACTCGAGTAGTCGTAAGGTCGAAAGCATAACCGGCCCGCAATTGTTCATTGAACCGGTATTGGGCCATAAAGCCGAGCGCATTCCCCAAGCGGTACATGGCACCGAACCAAACCTTATCACGGAGAAGGAAATTCGCATTCAGATCCAACGACATTGGCGCACCTTGCACAGCACGCAACATTATGGAAGGCTTGAATTTCAGATCCCTGTTCAGGTCCATCACATAACCCGCGATCACGAAATAGTGGCGGAACTCGCGACTAACGACCAGATCGCCACCTTCATTGATAGTGTTCTCCAGGAGTTTCGGAGCGCTCAGTCCAACGTAATAGCGTGGCGAATGCCAATAGACCCCAAAGCCGAAGTTGGGCAACAGCTTTCCACTGATGTTCACGTTCGCGGACTCAGCCTGCACGGTGCTCAAGGAAGCGATGTCCGCTTGAAAGAAGTTGACGCCCCCTTTCAAACCGAACGACAATCTCGTATCGGACCCTGTACGGATCCGATATGCGACATCAAAAAACGCACTGTTCTGCTTCGCGGGTCCAGCAACATCGTGCATCACGCTTCCGCCAAGGGACAAGGTTTGGCCGGGTAGTGGTGAATGGAGAGCAAGCGTTTGTGTTGCGGGGGCACCTGCAAATCCCACCCACTGATGGCGGCTCAGGATCATGGCGGTGAAAACATCCGCACTACCTGCATAAGCTGGATTGAATGCCAGCGTATTGAACATGTACTGGCTGTACAGTGGATCCTGTTGCGCTTGTGCTTGAGAACCGAAAAGCACGGCAAGCGCGATCGAGCAAACACGGATATGTACACGTTCGCTCATCGGTTCAAGTAAATGAAGCCTTTGTACGGCTCTCTGCCGTTGCCCAACTCCAGAACGAAATAATACGTACCGGTCGGGAGCTCACCGGGGATCAATGCAGAGCTGATGGTGCCATCCCACGTGATAGATGTATTGTCGTATCCGGCAGCACTGAATACTTCCGCGCCCCATCGATTGAAAATATCAATGGTGTTGTCAGGATATCCTTCAATGCCTGGAATTACCAGAAGATCATTGACCCCATCACCATTAGGCGTGAACGACTCTGGGATGAAGACATCATCATCGAACAAGCAGGGAGTGACGCCTTCGATCACACGAGGCGCACAATCGTTGGCATCTGTAACGATCAGGCTGAACGACTGGCTCGTGAAGATGGGTACACTCGTGAACACATATGGCGCCACCAGCGTAATGGCTCCATCCAGACCGGTCACGGAATAGGTCGCCGGTTCACCACCGCTCAGGGCAAGCATCACCGTGTAGGTGCGATCCTGCACATTACAGGTGAGCACGGTATCCGTAACATTCACTGGTCCCACAACATTCACCGTGAAAAGCGCCACATCTTGGACACAACCAGGCACATTCACCGTATACGTAAGGCCATACGGACCTGGCTGCAAAGCGTTTAGAGTGAGCAGTGCACCATTCAACACGGCTGTGCCGCTGGTCAATTCCCAAATGCCACCCGTTTGTGCACCACCACTAAGAACCTCGTTCAAGTTGAGCGATCCGATATTGCATCGTTGCAGTGTGGAACCATTTCCCGCATCCGCAGGTTGGTTCACGATGATGGTAACGGCCGAGGACGTATCAGCACAAGGAGCGGTGCCCGGCAGGTTGTAGAGATATGTTCCGCTTGGTTGAGTTGATGGATCGAAAGTTGCGGAAACCGGCGTGCCGCCTGATGTTGTCCATGTGCCCCCTGGTTGTGGGTTACCTGGAAGGACGGAAAACAAGTTGATGTTGATCGGCGAAAAGCAAAGCGTAATGGTCGTATCCCCACCGGGATCGGGATAAGGGGAAACGGTAATGTTCAACAAGGAAGAGGCCGTACCACAACCCGGATCAGTAACCGTATAGCTGAACAAGTACGGGGAATTCACCTCTAACTGGGTCGCGTCCAGGTCACCGGTTTCGGGATCCAACGCTGGGTTACCCGCACCTTCACTCCAAGTGCCACCAGGGCTCGGTGTTCCACCCAAGGAATTGAAGAGATTATACGCGGAGTTCCCACCGCAGATGGTATCAGTACCACCAATTCCGGGATCAAGACCCGCACCAACTATTACCGTGATCGTAGCCACATCGCCCAAACAAGGCCCGCTGCCCTGTACGGTGTAGATAAAGACGTACGTGTTCAGAGCAACCAAAGTCGCATCAAGGACGCCATCAACAAAAGCGCTACCAACACCATTCACATCGGTCCATGTGCCACCGGTATCCGCATCAGATCCAAGCGCGAGGAAAAGATCAACACTGCTATCGGTTGAGCAAGCGCTCAAGGTGCTGTCCGCACCCGCATCCGGTGCAATGGTCAAGTTCACCGTGAGCTTCGCTGAATCCGGTGGGCAAACCAAACCGTTCGAAATGGTGTAGGTATATACCCCGGAAACATCCACCAGCGGATCGAACATCGGGCCATGCGGCAACTGATCTGGGCCTTTCCATGTTCCACCAGACTGCGGATTGTTCGACAACTCGTCGATCAGGTTGAAAGCAAGTGCACTTGAGCAAACATCGATCACATCATCGTCGCCGGCGAACGGTGCTGCGGTCTCGGCAACCAACACATTCGCAGTAGCCGGCCCACACGCGCCTGTGCTCGGAGTAACCGTATACGTATAACTGCCAGGCGAATTCTGCAGTGGGTTGTAGATGTTCGAAGCTACTCCCCCATTGTATGTCCAACTGCCTCCAGTATCGGGTGTTCCGTTCAAGTAGTCGAACAGATCAACTGCCGGGCTGGTTTCGCAAATACTGAGTGTCCCGAATTGACCAGCGTTGGGCTGCACACTAACTACCACGGTCACGTGGGCAGAATCCGGCGGGCAACCTGCAAGGGAGGGAACCACATAGGTGTATATGCCACTAGGATCAATGGCTGGGTTGAAGGTCGCGTCATGCGGAACGAAGCCAGGGCCGAACCAACTGCCATTGGTGTCCGGTGTGCCCCCCAGCAATGTGATCAGGTTGAAGCTGGGTGCATTACTGCACAATGGGGTGGTGCCACCGCCGACGCCAGCATCAGGTCCATCAACGATGGTAATTGTGAGCAACGCGGAATCACTCGGACAGTTAAGCGTACCAATAAGTACGTACCTGAAATGCCACGTGCCGATGCCTGCCGTCACCGCATTCAGGAGGTCGCCTGTCAATGCATTGGTTCCATCCAGATCTCGCCATGATCCACCTGTTTGTGGCGTGCCTCCTAGCAAGGGGAACAGGTTCGGAGTAGCACCTGCGCATACACTCGCACTGCTTGGCAGTCCTGCGTCCAATGCGCTCGTAACGTTCACGGTTACGGTCGCCGAAACGGTGGGGCACGAACCATTTCCGTTCACCGTATAGGTGAAAACATACGTGCCAAGTGGAACCAAGGTCGCATTGAAAATACCGTTCACTTGGTTCGCCCCGGTCCAAACTCCACCGGGCTGCCAAGTACCCTCAAGGCCGCCGAACAGGTTCACGTTGCTCTCGCTATTGCATACGTTCATGATACCATCTTCACCTGCATCGGGTGCATTCGCCAAGCTGATGGTAACCGTAGCTGAATCGTTCCCACAAGGAGCGATGCCAGAAACCCGATAGCTATATGTACCGGCTGGATCTTCCAATGGGTCGAAGAAAGGTCCATGCGCCATTCCAAGTGGATCCTTCCACACACCGTTGGCATCAGGGGCTCCACCGAGCAGGTCGATCAAGACTTGTTGACCAGCGCTGATGCAGATCGTTACTGCGGTGCTCACACCCGCCTCTGGAGCAGTGTTCTGGAACACCGTAACCCGCGATGTATCATTGATGCAAGGTGCAGCTCCTGTAACGACATAATTGAAACCACCTGCAAGGCTGCTCCCCGGTTCGAAGACCCCATTCATAGGCGTTCCACCCAAGGTGGACCAAACACCTGTTGCGGTCGGGGAGCCGGTCAACTGGCTGAACAGAGTAAAAACAGCCTCATCACTGCATACGGTCAGCACCGCATCATTTCCTGCCTGCGGCTGTTGGTTCTCAATGATCTGTACCGAACTGCTGGCACTTAAGCACGGGGCGATACCAGCAACCGTGTAGTCGAATACAGCAGAGTTGTCTGAGGTAGGTATGTAGACCCCCTGATGACCGGTTGGGCCGCTCCATGTACCGTTCAGGCTTGGGTTACAACCCAGAAGATTGGTAAGAACTACTGGATCACTGTTACTACAAACGATACCAAGCCCATTGCATCCCGCATTCGCTTCGGGATTCACTGTAACCGTCACCTTCGCGCTATCTGAAATACAGGGCGCAATACCGTTCACCTTGTACCAATATGCTCCCTGTGGATCCGTGGCTGGGTTGAAAATGCCTGAATGCACAGAACCACCGGGTTTGCGCCATGTTCCACCTGATTGCGCACCGGTAAGAAATGGAAGTAACGGTATTGGCGTCGAGTTGGAGCAAACGGAGGTCAAGCCATCCAAACCAGCATCAGCCCTGGGATTCAACGTGATGGTAAGGGTGGCACTATCAGCAGTGCATGCAAGGCCACCTTCCACAACATAGGTGTACACATAGACGCCGGAAGCAGTGCTCTGCGGCAGAAAGATCCCGTCATCCGGCAACGTCCCCAAAAACCAATCTCCACCAAGGTCGGGCACACCATTCAGTACTGTAACCATGCTGAAGCCTTGGTCACTTGTACAATCCAGAACACTCGTATTTACCCCTGCGTTCGGAGGATCCTCCTCGGTAACTGTGAGTGTCGCACTCTTGTTTCCGCAAGGTGCAACGCCTGCAACGGTGTAGGTATAGGATCCAGGCAGATCAACACCTGGGTTGTAGGTGCCATCGAAACCATTGCTCCAGGTGCCATTGGGGTCTGGAGTGCCACCCAACTTGGTGATCAATTCCACACTTCCGCCGGTAGGGCAAATGACCGCCGGTCCACCAATGCCGGCATTCGCTTCTGGATTTTCCGTAACCAGTACGAATGCAGAATCGGCAGGGCAAGGAAATTCGCCGGATACTTTGTACTTGAACGTACCTGGTATGCTTGCGCCAGCCGGATTGAACGAACCACCTGGAACAACAACACCATTCAGATCAGTGAACACGCCTCCCTGGTCCGGAGTTCCGTTGAGCACGGTGAACAACAAGAAAGGCAAGCCATCTCCACAGACCGTTGTATCACCATCGAATCCAGGGTCGGCTACACTGCTGCAGTCGATGGTAAGCGTAGAGATGGCATCGGCACAACCGCCAGAACCTAATACCCGGTAGGAATAGGTTCCACATGGATCTTGGCCGGGAATGAAAGTCGCGCTGTGCTGCTGTCCATTGGGCGAGGTCCATTCACCCGTTTGGTTGATGTTGGTTCCGTTCAATTGTGCAGTCATGTTGAACGGTGGTCCAACTTCACAGATCAATTTGGTGGTAGGGGTCCCTGCATTGGGCGCAGGCGTTTCGGTAACCGTGACCTTACCAGTATCCGCAGCACAGAACGCACCGCCAGAAACTATGTAGAAAAACACGCCGGGGCTGTCCATCGCACCAGCACCAGGTGGATTGTAAGACCCGGATACGAGACCGCCAACACCTTGCTTCCGCCATGTTCCACCGATCTGAGCACCCGGAAGAAAAGTGATCAACCCCGTAAGGCCATCATTACTACAGAAGTCGTGCGATGCGTCGTTGCCAGCGAAAGGCGCAGCTACAATTGTCACCGAAGCGAACGCCGTATCCGCGTTACATCCTGCAGAACCCGCAAGTATGTAGCGGAATGTGTAGGTGCCCGCCACGAGTGAAGTGGCGTTCAGAAACGAACCGGCTATCACTCCCGCATTTCCCACTGGTGACCAAACGCCTCCTTGTTGCGGGTTACTACCTAGCGCATTGAACAGGTTGTACTGGGTATTGGTGCGACACGTATTGCCCAAGCCATTGGAACCTGCGTTCAATGCACCAACAATTTCTACTTCAACTTCACTTTGCACGGCTGGGCAAGATCCGATACCCGGAACATCATACTTGAAGAGATAATTACCCTGTGGTGCACCATTCAGGATAAAGGTGGAACCCGAAAGAACCCCCGGTGCAATGCTGCCGATGGGAGACCAAATACCACCAACATCAGGGGTGCCCCCAAGCCCCGTGAAAAGATCAACACTTACCGCATCCGTACAAATGGTCAGGTCACCATCCGTTCCAGCATCAGGAGCAACATTTTCAGTTACCGTTACCGTGGCGGTTGCATTGGGACATGGTAATACACCGGCTACCGTGTAGGTAAAAAGGCCTTGAGAAGCGATCTCCGGATCGTACACCCCATCGGTGGGTGGTGGATTCCACGTGCCACCAGGATCAGGACTTCCGGTCAATCGACCAAAGAGATTAAGCGGTGCTTCATTGCTGCAAAGTGTTACCGATCCATTTCCACCAGCAACAGGTAATCGTTCAACATTTAGGGTGGCTGTTGCGGTTGCACTAAGACATGGGGCCAAGCCGGTTTTGGTATAGGTGTACTGGCCCTCAAGCATGGTTCCCGGGTTGAAGGTGTCGTTCACCACGGCACTTGGACCTGTCCATGTTCCACCGGTGGAAGGGCTACCAAGAAGAACTGTAAGCAGCGAAACGGGCGAGACGTTACTGCACAAACTGGTGCTTCCGTTCTGGCCTGCGTTGGGTGCCTGATTGACATTCACCGTAACGAAACCCGTATCGTTCGCACAGGGCGCCGTTCCGGTTACGATGTATTTGTACACGCCCGCGGTATTCACGGCTGGGTTGAAGGATCCACCCGGGAACGGCACATTGGCCGATGTGAACCAAGCACCACTTCCGTTCGGCGAACCGGAGAGCGAACTGATCAGGTTCGCTTGAGCACTTGTACTACAGAGTGTGAGTGCACCATTCACACCTGCATTCGGCGCGAGGATCTCCGTGACCGTTACGGTGGCCGAATCCGCTGCACATGGCGCAGTGCCCAAAACCACATATGTGTATACGCCCGGAAAGTGAACCACTGGATTGTACACTCCACCAATGGTGCCGGTGAAGCTCGGCTTATACCAAATACCACCCGTATTGCGAATACCGGTCAACCGGTTGAACAGTGTATCCGGGGAACTGTTGCTGCATAGCGAAACCGCTCCATTGATACCAGCGCTAGGAGCTTGGACTTGCGTGATGGTCACGATGCTCACATCATTGGCACACGGAAAAGTGCCCGGCAAGGTGTAGGTGTAAATTCCCGGAGTGTTGGTGCCTGGCACAAAGACTCCGGAAGGAAAGGGGCTGCTCGCAGGATCGGCCCATGTTCCACCACCGCCCGGTGATCCGCCCAAGCGAGAGAACAGATCGACATTCGCACCATTACTACACGCCGTTTTCACACCATCGGTGCCCGCATTCGGTGCTGCGATCTCGGACATATTCACAGTGGCCGTTGCGTCAGCGCATGCAGAACTTCCGGGAACGGTATAAGTGTATATGCCCGGGTTCATGGTCGAGGGTATATACAAGTTGTTGGCCGCTACAGCGCTCGGACCGCTCCATGTTCCTGAAGCCAAGCCAGTGCCTAGCAGGTTCTTCATATTCACTGGAGCGCCATTGGAACAGACCAAGCCCGACGTGCTATTACCAGCAAAAGGTGCTGTTTGCACCGTTACAGTGACCGTAGCGAGATCCGCAACACAGGGGGCTTGCCCAGCAACCGTATAGGTGAAAACACCGGCAACATCGGTACCCGGAACGAACTGACTGCCATGCGCGATGTTCCCGGTCGCTGTCCATATACCACCTGCATCCGGCGTTCCGCCAAGGAAACTGAAAAGATCGAAGGGCGCATCCGTGGAACACACCGTCGTACTTCCATTCGAACCGGCATCGGGTGCCTGACGCAGCGTGATGTCCAGATCCGCTGTGGCAGTTGCACAAGGCGCATTACCGGTCACGGTATAGGTATACACCCCACCAAGCATGGTTAGCGGGTTGAACGCATTGTTCACCACAGGGCTCGGACCACTCCATGAACCATTGCTCTGTGGGGTACCCAATAATCGGGTCCGCATATCGAACGGAGGATCCGTGCTGCAAACGGAAATGCTTCGATCATCACCAGCATTAGCAGCTGAAACCTGAATTACCGTTACGGTCGCTACGCCATTCGGGCAGGGCGGCACACCGGGCACGGTATAGGTATAAACGCCGGCAGGACTTGTACCCGGCGAATAAATATTGCTTACGAGGTTTCCGCCAAATGTCCATTGACCTCCCAGGTCAGGGGTACCCGTGAGTCTGGTGAAGAGATCAACATCAGGGTCAGTACTGCACACTGTAACCGATCCATTGCCTCCAGCATCGGGAGCATTGTTGATCGATGCCGACCAACCTGCTGCCACAGTAGAAGCATCACTCGTCCACACGAAGGTTAGGCACCCACTAACATCGCTGCTCGTAAATGTCAGTCCCAATAATGATTGAGCACCACTACCTGTTGCAAGCACAGGCGAAAGCGCATCAGGGCCATCATGAACAACCAACAGGTCCGCATTACCTGCTTGAACATTCCACTCATCGAATGTGATACTG
This sequence comes from Flavobacteriales bacterium, assembly GCA_031410075.1. Classification (GTDB taxonomy): domain Bacteria; phylum Bacteroidota; class Bacteroidia; order Flavobacteriales_F; family PHOS-HE28; genus PHOS-HE28. The sequence goes on along the minus strand of JANNYL010000590.1, from coordinate 196 downwards.
GACAAAGGCCCGGCACCAGGCCCGCCAGTTGGGCAGAGTGTGGCGGTCAACGATTCGTTGTTCGCGTAGTCGCCAGAACCGCCACCACTATCGAAAAAAGTACCTGAACATGTTTCCCACTGCACACCGTCGGCCATGAGAAAACTTTGGGCCAACGTAAACTTCGACGCAACCAACAGGAACACCAGCAGGAACA
>JANNYL010000589.1:0-7633 GCA_031410075.1 Flavobacteriales bacterium | reverse complement strand
CGTTTGGATCGTTTCCTCCACCAAGTTGAACTCCGAAGGGCCCATGCCATGCGTTGTTTCAACTTGCTCCAAGTGGCCATGACCATTGGCTCTTCGCTCGTTGCGCTGTTCGTTCAGTACTGTGTTGATCATGATCCTTCGGCACCAGGCTTCGAAGGGTGCATCCGGATGCTTTTCGGGCAGGCGGTCGAGGATCTTCAGAAAGGCAGTGTTCACCATGGCTTTGCGTTGAAGGGCATCGCGCTCGTAGCGATGGGCCACGGAAAGCAGTGTATCGCGCAGGACCTTGTACAGTTCGAACTGGGCCGCGCTGTCCTTTCGGATGCACCGTTCCAGCATGGAACTATGGGCTGTCAGCATGGTACTTGCTTCAATTCCGTCGTTGACGCTACATGAAGCACGACACTTTCCTAGAACCGCTGATCAGTCGGTAACCTGGATCCGGTCCGCACTCCACGACGCCCTTTCAGCCACCTAACCCGAAAAAAGATCAGAAGGTTGGGTGAAGTGTGCAAGATACTCTGCCAGAAGTCATTTCTACCTTTGACGCGAGCGGCTGAAACTCCACACCGAGTTGGAAATGGTGCCTTTGGAGAACAGCTCTGCGATCAGTCCGCGATCAGCTTCAAAGACAAGCCCAAAAGCTTCCTACTGTTGCAGGTAGAAGCGTACCACTGGAACTGCTCGCTGCACATAACACCGCGCTATACGGTGGAGGAAATCCGACACGCTTTCGGCACGGACACCGAATGAATTGATCACTATCCTTAGAAATGAAACCCAGCACACCGCGCATCGCCCCCTCCACGCTCGACTTCCTCCAGGACCTCGAGCGCCACAACGACCGCGACTGGTTCCTGAAGAACAAGGATCGTTACCAAGCGGCCCATGCCAACGTGGCCAGCTTCGTCGATGCGTTGCTTGAACGCATGCGGAAGCACGACAAGCTCTCCACCGACACGGGCAAGGAGGCCATGTACCGCATCTACAACGACACCCGCTTCCACAAGGACAAGCCGCCGTACAAGACCTGGTTCGGCGGCACGATCGGTCGAGTGAAACCTGCGTTGCGTGGAGGCTACAACTTCCGCATCAAGCCGGGCGGATCCTTTGTGGCTTGCGGCTTCTTCGCTCCCGAGCCCGCCGACCTGAAACGCATCCGCGTGGACATCGACCAGGACCTGGAGATCTGGCGGAAAATGCTAAAGGGCAAGAAGCTGCGCGATACCTTCGGGGAGATCCTCGGCGAAGGCGTGAAGACCGCCCCCAAAGGCTACTCCAAGGACCACCCCGGCATCGACCTGCTGCGCCGCAACCAGTTCCTCTTCCGGCATCCGTTCACCGATCGTGAAGTGCTCGCTGCGGACTTCGTGGACAAGATGGACGCCGCCTATCGCAACATCCGCCCCTTCTTCGACCACATGAGCGAAGTGCTCACGACCGATGAGAACGGGGTATCCGTATTGAGAAGGAGAGCGGGTTAGGCTCCTTCGCGTATCCTTCGGTACATCGCGTGCATCACTCCGATGTGCGGTGCCGTGAGCACAGCCAGCCCAAAGATCACGGACATCATCAAGGCCTCCATAGAAAGGTAAACGAACCCAGCAGCAGCCAAGAGAACCATACCCGCCAAAGCCAATCCGCTATAGAACGCGATCCGACCGACGATCAGCTGGTCGGAGAACAGGCCATCCTTCCGGAGGTAGGTGAGAATACTGTTGAGCGACAAGACGGAATGCCATACGATGAAATAGAACGTGAAGCCGAGGATGAGCGGAAGAAAATGCAACAGGAGCGCAAGCAACGCAAAGCGTGCGATGAAGTCGCCGCCTTCCGAACGCGACCCAGGGTTCATCACGAAATAGGCGAAGGCGCTGACGAAGAACAGCACCATGAAAACACCGAGCAACAGCAACTGGTAGCTGATCACCCATTCCAGCCAATTTGCTTGCTCCGGTGATGCATCAAGAACGGCAAGGATCGGTCGCACCTCTTCGGCATGACCGAGCAAGATGATCCCCAGAATGACCGAGCCGTAGGTAACCACCACCAACTTGCCCAAGAGCGTCTCGGTCCGCAACCCGGCCAGGTCGGTCTCTCCGAAGTGATACGCGGAAAAGAGCAAGAACAAGAGAGATCCTACGACAGGAAAAAGGCAGAGGATGGCCGCGAACAACAATAACCGCCCGACATATCCCAGAAAGAACGTCGGTGCGTGGAAGCTCCTGCCAGCGTCACGAGCTTGTTGTGTGGAGACCAGTAGATCCGCTGCTCCGTGCGGAACGCCCACCAGCGCGATCCCGACAAAGAACAGACCCACCTGCACCCCGGGTGAGAAAACCTGTAGTCCCTGTTGCGCGATCAACAGGGCACAACCCACGAGCATCAACCAAGTCCGCATGTTCGATCGGTGGTATCATCCGGAGTGAACCCACGGACCCTGCACCGCAAGGTCCGTGGGTCGACACTACCGGTCACGTTCAGGCTTTCGCCAACACCTTGTCCGACTGTGCCAGTACGTAGATCACCAGGCCGAAGCCGATCTTGTTGACCGCATCACCGATGTTGTAGACCACATCCAATGACAAGCCGCTGAGTACAGGCATGCCGAACAGACCACCCGCAGTACCCGCGATGTAGCCGATCGGATAAATGGCCCAACCAACGAGCACGAACCAAGCGAGGGTCCTGTTCGCCTTGCGCACCGCACCACCAGCCTTCTCGGCCAGCTGCGCCACTTCGCCGAACCAGATGAGATACACGATGTAGAAGTAGCCGATGCTGCTCACGAAGCCCCAGATCCAGCTCTGTGTCTCGGTGGGATAGATGGCCTCGCCGATGTAACCGGTGACCAACATGAACACCGAAGCAGCGATGAGCTTCCACAACAGCGCGACTTTCGCACCGGCCTTCTTGGTAATGAGGTAGAACTCCACGCACATCAAGGGCACGGTGAGCAACCAATCCACGTAACGGAAGAACACCGGTGACTGTCCGGTAGCGAGGTTGTAATCGCGCATGTAGTAATAGTGCACCGCAGCGATGAAGGTGATCAGGCCGCTGATGAGCACCGAGGTCCGCCACTTCGGGTCGGTGTTGCCCACCTCGAAGAAGAAGAAGACGGAAGCGGCCATCATGGCCATGGTGCCAACGAAGAAGGTGAAGGCCACGTAGTTGTCCGTGGCAATGGGAAGGATGGTCAGGAGCACTGAATGCATTGTGTAAAAGGGTTAAGGTGAAGGACGGAACGACTCAACACACGAAAGCGGAAGTGGGTACCTGCGCTCTAGATCGCTGGTCAAACCTTCACAAGCGACCCGCTAGTCGGGGTCACGTAATCCAACACCCCTATTTCAAAATAGTTCATTACGATGCGGGATCGACGAACCGCCGTGAACACCGATGGACCAGCGCGGACGTGGCCGCGCAACTGAACACACGGTCGGATTCATGACGGACCGTGAACCACTGCGCATGCGGCATGCTCTCCGCACGACCTATAAACCCGGATCATATGACAGAGACGAATGTTGCAGTGGATTTCGCGATCGGATCCGATGGCCGGCGGCGCTAACTCAGCGGACATCATGTTCCCGAGGTTAACACGACCTGCACCAACACAGTCCGTTCGTTAAGGACTCACAATGCTCGTGAACCTTCAGCATGCCGGTGTGTTCTCACTACCCAACTAACAACCCCATACATATGATGATGAAGATGATCGTAACCGCGGGCCTCGCGCTCGCCAGTGTTCTCTCGTTCGCTCAAGACGTGGATGTCGTGGATATCGCCATCGGTTCGAAGGACCACTCCACGCTGGTGGCTGCCGTGAAGGCCGCTGACCTCGTTGGAACCTTGAAAGGCAAAGGCCCCTTCACCGTGTTCGCACCCACGAATGCCGCATTCGACAAGTTGCCGAAAGGCACCGTGGAAGGTCTGTTGAAGCCAGAATCCAAGAGCGCGCTCGCTGGCATCCTCACCTACCATGTGGTGTCCGGAAACATCGATGCCGCTGCTGTGATGGCAGCCATCAAAGAAGGAAAGGGCAAGGCTGTGCTCACCACTGTGAACGGTGCCAAGCTCACCGCCTCGGTGAAAGGTGGTAAGGTGATGCTCACCGACAGCAAGGGTGGGATGGCTACTGTGACCGCTACCGATCTTAAAGGATCGAACGGTGTCGTCCACGTCATTGATACGGTCGTGATGCCGTAAGGTTTTGATCGATCAGCGCTGAACAGCCATTCCGCTATGCGGGGTGGCTGTTCGTCCGTTCAGCCCTATCCTTTGCACCTTCGTACGGAACACCAACTACCAAAACGAACACGCACAGTATGAAACTCGAGGCCAAAGGGAGACATATCCCGCCGCCCACCCTCCAACAGCCGCTGGAGCGCGTATCGCTTGCGGTTCAAGCGCTGCCCGGTGTGATCAGTGCCACGCATTGGGACCTCTTCCAACCAACGGTGCCCGATGGCGCGGACTTCTATGTTGGCGAAGAAGAACTGGGGCACATCCACTTCAGCGGTGACATGCACCTTGCCACGTCGGCACCGTTAGCGCAAGCGCTGATCGACAAAGGGCTGGCGCGGAAGTTCCGCTACGGCGGCCCAGCCTATGCGGATTGGACGGAGTTCACCATCCGCACTGTGAAAGATGCCGCTCACGCCGAGTGGTTGTTCCTCTTGAATTATCGTCGGTTGAAAGGGGAAACGATGAGCCTGCGTTAAAGACGGAGGAGTGGGTACTCAGCCCGAACCCTCTACTTCTGCTTCTTGCTAAGATCGAAGTTCACGTACGCATTCACGATCAACCCCTGGTTGTTTTGGAACACGTTCCGGCCCTCGATCCGCCTTCCGAACTGCACGATCTGGTTGAGGTAACCCGCTTCCACACGGACAGTGCCGTTGAACCGGTAGCCCAGGAGCAGCCCAAGCCGATTCTGGTCGAACACGTTCGCGTTCACGTTCTTCCCGAAACCGATGAAGACCTCGTTGTAAACGGCCGCATACGGGGTCTTGTCCGCGATTGTCGTTCCCTTCAGGGGCGCTTGTATGCGCACCATGTAGCGGGCACGATGCAGCAGCGGGAACTCATCCTCCGTGTCCACAGCTGCGCTGCTGTAACGCCCTACGAAGCGCTGCTCCAGCATGAAGCGGTGGGACAGGTCGAAGATGCCCTCCTTCTGCGTGAGCTGCACCATCTGGAACGTGCGGTGCTCCGTGAAGTCGCGGCCCAGCCCGTTGAGCGGTAGCTCGCCATAGGGGAATGTCTCGATCCACGCATAGCCCACCCGCAGCAGTGCCGAAGGTCTGAGCTGGTAGTTCACCCCTGCACGCACGAGGCTTTGTTGCCAGTCCGTGATCAGGTTGTCCCTGCGCCATTGGTACTCTGCATGCACGCCCCATTTGTCCGAGAGCTTGAATGTACCGAAGGTGTTGTACCAACCGATCGTGCCGCGGGTGTTGATGCGATCGTTCTGTGCCTGCGCATGAGCGGCGCAAACCACCAACAGGACGAGGATGATCGTTTTCATTGATCCGCTGAAGGTGCCGGAAAAGGCCGACTGCGGACCATTTCGAGCCCGCAGTCGACCGCGTTCTTGTCCGTTAGCTAGGCTTGTAAGGGAGCGCTGACTTGTGTACGATGATGCGCAGCTTGCCGTCCTTCCCTTTCTTGAAGACCCAAGTCTTGTCCACCATCACTTCCTCGCCGGCCTCGTTGGTCACCCACACGTTGCCCATCGTGATGGCGACCGACCCGTAGATCTGGATGCCCTCGTTCTTGTTACCCGCATTGTCGTAGCGTGCCTTCACCCAAGGCGTGAGAGCGAAGCCTTTGTCGTTCGGGTAGTCCGGGTCGCCACCTACGAAGTAGGCCAGCGCGCCCTTCTTGTCGTTCCGGAACGTCTGGTCACCGAAGGCCAGCGTGGGCTTGAAGAAGACCTTGCCTTGGTCGTAGTTGTACGCTTCGGAAAGCACCTGTTCGGCAAAGGCCCGATAGTCCCCGCCCTCCTTCTTGAGCTGTCCGATGCGCACCAGGGCATCGCACCACGCCTGTTGGGCCGCGTTGACCTCATCGTAAGTGATGATGTCCTGCGCCCCTTCCTCCACATAGACCAGGCCCAGTTCATCGATGACCTTCTGAACCTTGTCGTTGGTGGTTGCCACCACGGCTTTCACCTCCTTGGCTTGCTCTACCACCTCAGTGCATGCGGAAAGCAGCGCGATCGTAACTATTGCTCCAAGGGGTTTCACCCATGGGTATCCTGTCATCGTCGTCATGTTGTTCGTTGTGTTGGTTATGCGGCCAACGCACCCAGGCAGCCGTTTGTTCCCCGGACATGCCCCTGGTTAACGAAGATCAACAGCGCGCCATACCGGCCTGCCAATAGAGTGAGCACCACTACCGGACCTCATAGCCCCGCCGCTTCAACGTTGCATCCGTTCCGCAACTTGAGCGCTTTGTGCACCTTGCCACCATCATCGGCTTCATGGCCGATCTCCGTTCCCGCCGCCGATCAGCGCAACCGGCTTCGACCAAGCCGAACATTGTCCAATTCCGCGTGTTACACCGCGCGCACTTCTATCTCATGAGATCCGTCCACCTTACCTGCATCGTATTACAGCGCCGTGCCCTGTTGGTCGCCCTAGCGATGCTGCTGGTCCTGGGGGGAGCCATTGCCCAAAGCGGCCGCGCCACCCTCAGTGGAACCGTGCGTGACAGCACCAGCGGCGAAGAGCTGATCGGGGCATCCATCATTCTGAAAGGGGCAACCCAGGTGGGCGCGGTGGCGAACGAGTACGGCTTCTATTCGCTCACGGTGGAACCGGGCACGTACACCGTTGCTTGCATCTACGTGGGTTTCGCGAGATACGAGCGCGTGGTGGACCTGCGCGAGAAGCAGGTGCTGGACATCGCGCTCACGCCGAATTCGGTGCTCAAGGAAGTGGTGGTGACCGAGGATCGCACGGTGCGCCCGATCGATCGCCCGGACATCGGTGTGGAGCGGTTGAACATGTCCTCCGTGGAGAAGATGCCCGTGATCTTCGGTGAACGGGATGTGCTGAAGTCGTTGCAGCTCTTGCCCGGCGTAAAGAGCGGCGGGGATGGAAGTGCCGGGCTATTCGTGCGTGGCGGAGCCAGCGATCAGAACCTCATCCTCTTCGATGAAGCGCCGGTGTACAACCCGAACCATCTGCTCGGCTTCTTCAGCACGTTCAACACGAACGTCGTCAAGGATGTGCAATTGTTCAAGGGCAGCATTCCCGCCGAATACGGCGGCCGTTTGTCCTCGGTGTTGGACATCCGGCTGAAAGAAGGCAACGACCAGCGAGTGAAGTACAGCGGCAGCGTGGGCTTGATCAGTACGAACCTGATGGCCGAAGGACCGATCAAGAAGGACAAAGCCTCGTTCCTCATCGCAGCCCGGCGCACCTATGCGGACGTTTTTCTGAAACTCTCTCCGGATGAGGGCACGAGCAGCAGCCAGTTGTATTTCTACGACATCAACACGAAGCTGAACTGGGATGTGGGGAAGAAGGACAAGCTCTTCCTCAGCGGCTACTTCGGGCGCGATCGGCTCGGCTTCGGTACCGCCTTCGGCCTCGACTGGGGCAACCTCACGGGCACGTTG
>JANNYL010000588.1:0-4442 GCA_031410075.1 Flavobacteriales bacterium | reverse complement strand
CATGCGTGGTTTCCTGGGCATCACTTCAAAAAGATCACAACTTCACCCGAAGCTCCACCTTCAGATCGCTCTTGCGGTTGCCATTGGTTTCTTCCAGCCCGCTGCTGATGCGGTCCTGATCGTTGTAGATCCACGCACCGTAGCGCAGCCATAGATCAACTCCGCGCGTCACGCTCCAACGAGCCATGGCATACCAGCGCATGCCTTTGCCATAGTGCGCCGGTATGGAGAACAGCCCGATCACATCGTTCTCGTACGCATACACCCGGGCGTCGTAACTGTCTGTACTGAAGATCGCGATACGACCTGTAAGCTCCAGCTTGCTTTTCATTGGGCGATGGATCACGTCCTGGTAAATAAGGAAGCCGCGTTCCGTAGGCTCTTCACCTCGCCTGTAGTCAATTCGTTCAACACGGGTGCGCATGGAAACACCATCGCTCACCTGGTAGCTTGCGTTGAATCGATAATTGTTCCTGGTCTGTCGGAGCAGGCCATCGATCCCTTCCGTTCGAGAGTCGTTTATCTGGCCATCCTGGAAGCGCGCACGAATGCTCAATTGCACTTTCTTGGAGGCGCTCCATGTCAACTGCCCGAATACGTCGTATCCATCGCTGGGTGCGTTCCGCAGGAAGCGGAGCCAGGGGAATTTGAACTGATCGAAATAGGCATTGAATTGCCATTGACGTGTTGCCTTGAGTTCGATACCGGTGTACAACCCACGTTCGTTCCAAGGCACGCGACTAGCACCGAACGGAACGCTGTACAAATTCTGGAACTCCCGCTGATAGTCGCGATAAAGCAGGGCGAGTGAAAGGCGCTTGTCCAGAGCGACCAATATCCCGGAAAGTCCGGCCATGCCGCCGTTCGCACTGCGCGCAACCTCGCCGAACCAAGTGATATTGCGGTACAGCAGATTCCAATCGGCACCATACGTAGTGTTCACATTACCTTGGAATTCGAAGCGATTGTAAGGCTTGACGTCGCGTACGAGAATATTACTGAAGCGCGCTTGTACCGCGGTTGCGCCCAGGCTCCATGTCGGTCTTTTATAGCGCAAGTGCCCACCCAGGATCGTTTCGGTGATCGCGTCCTTTCGCGCTACCGACGTGGTGGTACGATGATATCCGTCCTCCAAAAGGGCACTGAACAACACGTCCGCATCAGTGTTCTCGGCGGTTGTATCGTTGGGGTCGATCACGGTGGCGTCATATCCTTTGTGGCTGATAAAAGCCGTGCCTTCCAGGTTCTTTGCAAGTTCAACCACAACACCAGCACCACGAAGGAATAGGCTCTCGTTCACGCTGGAGTATGGGAGAAGGCCAGCGGCGTTGCGTTTGATGTTCATTGTGAACGAACTCTTGCCTCCAAGGGCAAGTCCGCTCCAGAATACCAGGCCTTGTCCGAATTGTGCACTGTAATCGCCGAGAGCCAATGCCTTCACCGGGCCAACGTTTCGCACGAACAGGTGAGCGCTGTAAAAATCGAATCCGTTGGCTTGCGTCCCTTTGAAGAATTCTTCGCCTTCGTCCTTTTCCGCAGTGATCCCGAAGCTGATGTTCGATCGGTATTTGAAGCGATAGCGTGCATAGAGTTTGTACGGACTGCCCAAGTACACCTTGTTGAATCGCCTCAACGAATCGAGTACTTGAGTGTTATTGACATCCGGCAGGCTGCCCCCATCAGGATCCGCGTAGCCCGTGCCGAAGGGACTGCTCTGGCCCAGATAGCCTTTGCGTTGTTCGATATTCACTACAGAGCGGACCATGATCTCATGTGATCCGTATTTGAGTATTTCTTTGAACGATGCGCGGGTGGCGTTGATGTTGTCGCGCACCTTCACGAATGGCCTGATCAACGAGATGGTAAGCCGATCCATCGCATCGATCGTTTGCAATTCGTAGAAACTCAGCAACGGTCCGAATTTGCGTTCGTGCTCCATGATCGAACTGATCTGCACATCGCTGAGCAGAAGCAGTTGTGCCAGCTCGTCAACATCCGTTCGGTTCAGATCGATCGGATCCTTGGCGAACTCGAACAAGCGCTCGGTGAGCACCGTAAGATCCACATTGCTATCGTCACCCAGGAGTTCGGCCACGGCTTCAACCCGTTGTTCGATCACGTCACGCAGGTCGTTCTGCGGGTCATCATTGGGTACGCCTTCCTCCTGAGCGCATGCGAACACTACGCTTACCGCTCCGATCGCCAGTGCGATCGCCCGTTTCATTCGAATCGATAATTCAAATTGAACATCGGTGTGATACCGAGTTGCGAACGCGCCGCCACCGCCATGTCTATCTCGATGGTTTTCACCCGCACACCGGCTCCGAAGTGAGCTTGTACGGGTCCTGTGCTCACTCCAGTGCGCAGGAACAGTGCTTTCGCGGGACGGTACTCGATGCCTACACGGTATTGCTCTCCGCGGTCGATGTCCTTCTCTACCTGTGCGGCAAGTAGCACTTGTTCGTTGAACGTGTATCCCAATCCGCCACCGAAAATGGTGGGCGCTTTTTCATCATACGGACCACCCAACTTGGCTTGGTTGGGGTTGTAGATATGCGCACCTATCCAGAGGCTCTTGTTCAGTTTCGCTTGTATTCCGGCTTGCGCGGTGATCGCGTTCGTACTTCCATAGCCTTCTCCGAAGCGGAGGTTGAGGTAGTCCAATTGTACGCCTACCCGGAACGTCTCGCTAAGCTTCATTGCGTATGCCAGACCGAACTGCTTTTCAGAGAACAGGTCACCGGTGCCGAAGGAATTCGCGGATACCCCGAAGCAACCCTTGCCTACTGGAATGGCGAAAGCCAGACCTTGCATACTGAGGTCGCTTGCCAACCAATGCTGTTGGTAATAGCCGCCAGCAACAGGATGTTCCAACCCAGCCAGCCCTGCCTGGTTGCCGCGCACACTCCATAGGTCGGTGAGCGTGATACTGGCATGACCCATGCCAGCGAAGCGCGCACCCACAGGCCACCGTTCACCGCCTGCGGAGGCGCTATTGAGCACGGATAACGAAAGAGCTATGAGGACCGTTCGGCGCATCGTGCCGAATGTAAGTGAAAGCCTACATCCCTATTTGGTGGCATGGATCCTACCTTCGCCGTCCCTTGCCCATGAGTAGCGTACAACTGCACGATCTTCGGTTCGAACCATTTATCTCTGAACAGGAGTTGGGGTTGGCGATCGATTCTGTTGCGGCTGACCTGAACAAGAAGTACGAGGGGAAGCGCCCGCTCTTCATTGGTGTGCTGAACGGGGCGTTCTTTTTCGCTGCCGAATTGGTGAAGCGCATTACGGTGGAATGTGAGATCACGTTCGTGAAGGTGGCCAGCTATCACGGAACCGCCTCCACGGGAAAGGTCGATCAACTGATCGGCCTTAACGAGCGCATCAGTGGGCGGCATGTGGTGGTGTTGGAAGACATTGTGGATACCGGCAATACCATTGAGCATATCATGGCCGTGCTCGCGGACCACCATCCAGCCAGCGTCAGTATCGCCGCACTACTTTTCAAGCCAGACGCTTATACCAAGGACATTCCCATTGATCATGTGGCCATTCGCATTCCGAACGCTTTCGTGGTAGGCAGTGGCCTTGATCATGATGGTCTCGGTCGCAACCTGCCGGGCATACTCCGTATCGTTCAATGAGCAACAAACTCAATATCGTACTCTTCGGGCCTCCGGGTGCCGGTAAGGGCACTCAAAGCGAATTCCTGATCAAGCAACATGGCTTGGTGCATTTGAGCACCGGTGATCTGTTGCGTGCGGAGATCAAGGAAGAAACTCCGCTCGGCATGGAGGCAAAGGAACTGATGGACATGGGAGAGCTGGTTCCCGACCATGTGGTGATCGGGATGATCCGGAATTGCATTGAAGCCCACCACAACGCACCGGGTTTTGTCTTCGACGGCTTCCCGCGAACCAAAGCTCAAGCTGAATCACTCGATGCCATGTTGGGTTCGAAAAGCGAACCCATTACAGCAATGCTCGCTCTAGAAGTGCCCGAAGCCGAACTCGTGAAACGCCTGTTGAAGCGAGGTGAAACCAGTGGCCGAGCAGATGACAACAATGAAGAGGTGATCCGAAATCGCATTCGCGAATACGAGAAGAAGACAGCTCCGTTGAAGGACTATTACAGCGCGCAGGGCAAGTACAAAGGCGTCAATGGCGTTGGATCGATCGAGGAGATCACTGCACGATTGAGCAGTGCCATCGGTTAGTCCATATCATCTCATTTTCCGATCAGCATATCATGTCCGGTTCCCCGAATTTCATAGACCACATCCGTATTGAAGCCCGCAGTGGGAAAGGCGGTGCAGGTAGCAGGCACTTACGTCGTGAGAAGTACATGCCGCACGGTGGGCCCGATGGTGGCGATGGTGGCAAAGGAGGTAACGTGATCGTGCGCGGCAACAACCAACTCTGGACCCTGTTGCATCTGCG
>JANNYL010000587.1:0-8166 GCA_031410075.1 Flavobacteriales bacterium | reverse complement strand
GGCGAGTATGGTAGAACCCCCTGTGATCGAATGGTCGATCACGAAGCCGCTCAGATCACTTCGAGCGAACCGGGCGCAGCCCAGCCAACACTGCCGCTACTGAGCTTCACTTCGAACCAGCCATTCTGTTCCTGTAACACGCTCACTTTTGTGCCTTCGTGCAACACGAAAACAGTCGTGGAGCCTTCGCGCGGTTCACCACGCACATCCACTTTGGGCTGCATGATGATGGCTTGGGACCGGTCGGTAACTTCGCTAAGACGATACGCGGCAAGACCAAAGGATATAACCGTTATGGTGGTCGCAATTGCGGCTGCCGCCAGAAGCGTTCTCCGCAGCATCTGTTTTCTTGCCATAACGAAGCCTGCGGCTGTCAGGAATGTGAATAGGCAGGCCCATAGAGACCGGCGCGCCCATTGATCCAAGTCTTTGCCACCGCGAAGGCGATCCCACAAAGAACCCAGGGTAAGCGCTGGTAATTCACTCACTCGGTCCACCACTTTGCTCCGCGCATAGTCCAAGTTGCTTTGAATATCATCGGCACCTGGCTGTATACGAATGGCCCGCTCGTAATAGAGCACAGCGTGCGGGATATCGCCAAGCTTCATATGGCAATTGCCGATATTGAAAAGGAGCGAAGCTGAACTATAGGTTCGGTCCAACGAATCGAAGATCGCGAGGGCATTGGCGTATTCACCTTTGGAATACGCGTCTTCCGCGGCGCTTGCGGAATTGGGCACATCAGCGCTCACCTTCGTGAAGAGGGCGAACAATGCGAAGAGTATGAGCGACATTCTCATGGTTGATCCACAATACGCCGAATGAGCGAGGCAGCCTCATCGTAGATCTGCTGCCGGGCTTTGTTCTCGAAGGGAGCGAAACGCGCCATTTCGCACTCAGCGATCAAGGCTGTGTACTGTTGTGCAAGGGAACCACCTTCTATGTGCCCCAATTTTTCGGTTATCATGGCAGCATGAACTTCGGCTACGCCGAGATTGAACTTGTCGGCGAAGAAACCCTCCAGCGATCTACCAAGGGCCGTGTAGAAAGCAATGCGATCATTCGCCTTGAGCGCAGCTTCTGCTTCCTTCAAGCGTTGTTTCGCCACTCGATCGGCACCGCGACGACGCAAACCTTGTAGATCACCAAGAAGTAGTTGCCGCCTCCTGAACCAACCAAAGAAAACCACGAAAGCCAATGCAGGAGCGGCCAACCCCGCGATGTAAGGCCACGAGCCGAAGAGATGGTGGTTCTTGGGCTCAAGCGCCAGATCACCGGTGCGGATGAAGCGGATATCCCGGTCGAGTTGTTTGACATCCGTTTTGCTCGGACGTGTGACCAGGGCAGCGCTACCGTCTCCCTGTGCAATATGAAAGTCCAGTGGAGCGCTCGATAGCTGCTTGAACTTTCCGGTGGAGGGGTCGAAATAACTGAACGTGATCGCAGGCACATTGTAGTCGCCTTCATGGCGTGGGATCACGAGGTACTGGAATTCGCGGCTACCGTTCATTCCTCCTCCGTTCACTGTGATACGATCGGTGATCTTGGGATCATAGCTCTCAAAATCCGTTGGGAAGTTCAGTTTGGGTGCATCGATCAGTTTCAAGTTCGCCCGACCGCTGAACTTGACGGTAAGGTCAATGGCTTCGTTCGCTTTTACGCTGGTGTTGGCGACTTCCACATCCATCTTCAGCTCGCCGACCGCACCGATGTAATCAGCAGGTTTTGCTCGAAGTTCCATGGCGATCACTTCCGTAGAATTGCTGGTGATCCTGACCGCCGTGCCATTGTTGAAGAAGCTCCTGTTCACGCGGAAGTTCAAGGTCATTGGAGATAACCGGAGCGTACCCGACCGTTGCGGAAAGAGGACTTGCTTTTTAAGTATGGCTACCCGATAGCCGATCCCGTTCACGGTCGCAGTGCTGTTGAATCCTGGTTCACCCAGGTCGATCTCTTCAGCCCAGAAGCCGTCAAGTTTGGGCATATCGTATTCGCTGGATTCGATGGACGAGTAACGCGAATACAAGGTGTAGGTGGCGATGATCTGCTCGCCCACATACGCTTTGCTCTTGCTCAGGCTGATGGTGCAGAACAAATTGGCATCGCGCTTTTGTCCTTGGTCCAACAGGCCACTGTTCGGTGCGGCGTTTTCGGACTTGACCACCTTGATCCTGATGGGTGCGGTTTGAATGGTGCCTTGCCCAACACGAGCTGTGGCGGAACCGATCGTGAAGTCACCGGGCTGGGTTGCTTGAAGCACGTACGTGCGGGTCACCGAACTGCTCATGCGCCCGTTCACAATGCTCATACTGCTTTGGTCGAATGGACCTTGAACGACCACCAATCCACCCATATCCGGTGGTGCGATGCCGCTGTTACCCGGAGCATTGGCCAGCGTGAGCGTGAGCTTGATCGGATCTCCTGCGGCTACAGAATTCCGATCGACCGCAGCGTTGAACGTGATCTCCTGAGCATGCGCTTCCAGCCCTGTGAAAAGGGTGACCCATAAAAGTGGTTTCAGAAAACGCATCATTCTACCAGTCCTTGTCTATGGGCTTCTTCACGCGCACTTTCATTTTTTCACGTGCCTTTTCCTGCGTGTTCTTTTCCTGTTGTTGCATGGCATCCAACATGCGTTCGGCATCCTGCTTGTCCATTTGGCCAGGCTGCTGTTGGTCCTTTTTCTGCTGACCTTGATCCTTCTGCTGATCCTGTTTCTGTTGATCGTCCTTCTTCTTTTCGTCGTCCTTGTTCTTGTCTTTCTTCTGGTCTTCGGCAAGTTTCTTTTGAGCGTACGCCAAGTTGTAGCGCGTGTCGTCGTCGTTCGGGTTCCGTTTCAGGGATTGCTTGTACGCGTTCACGGCTTCTTGCCATTTCTGCTGCTTCAACCAACTGTTGCCCAGATTGTGGAAAGCACGAGCCTGCTCCCGAGGGTCCTTGGCCAAACTGCTGGCTGCTTCAAAGGCACTTTGTGCATCACGAATACTGTCCTGCCGGTAATACGCGTTCCCCAAATTGAAAGAGCCTCTCCGGTCGGCGCGCGCTTTTTCGTAGTTGGCGATCGCTGAAGCGGCGTCGCCTTTCAGGTATGCATCATTTCCCTTTCGGATCGCACGGTCCAATTCCTGGCCGTTCATGGAAAGAACGCACACAATGCCGATGAGAAAGGAGGCAGTTCGTTTCATATGCTGAAAGAATTCCATCGTGATCGTTCCATACCGCGCTCACCCATGAACAGGCCTGCGAAGATGAGAAGACAGCCGATCGCCAGGAAGTATTGGTACCGGTCTTCGTGCCCGGCGAACCTGTACGTTCCTGTTTCGGTCTGGTCCATTCGGCGTAGGTTCTCCACCATGGTTTCGATCCCCGTTCCGCCATTTGTGGCCAACGCATATTCGCCCTTGCCCGCAACAGCCACACGGCGAAGCATGTCTTCGTTCAACTTGGTCATAACCGTTTGGCCGTCCTTGTCCTTCTTGAAGCCGATCACCTGCCCGCCATTGCGCTCAGGTATGGGCGCCCCAGCCAAGGATCCCAGGCCGATCGTATTCACTACGATACCCAATTGTGCTGCGGCAGTGGCAGCCGCTTCGCCGTCGTCCTCAAAGCTTTCACCATCACTGATCACTATGATCGCCCGGCCTTTGGCACCGTCCGGACTGAAACTGCGGCTTGCGGTTTCTATGGCTGCACCAAGTGCTGTACCCTGGGTGCTCACCATGCCGGGTCCAATGCTGCTCAGGAAAAGTTTGGCCGCCGACTTGTCAGCAGTGATCGGCAATTGGGTGTAGGCCGTACCAGCGAAAACCACAATCCCCAATCGATCATCTTGCATCTTTTCGATCAGTTGGGTAAGTGCACGTTTGGCCACTTCCATCCGGTTGGGTCGAAGATCTTCGGCAAGCATGCTATTGCTTACGTCTATGGCTACAACCACGTCCACACCCTTGGTCTTGATCTGGTCCAGCCGGGTTCCCATCTGTGGGCCGGCCAATGCGAATACGGCGAAACTCAAGCCGTGCCGCAACAGCAAGAATTTGATCGAAGTCCATACACTACTCGTGGCAGGAACCATCCACGAAAGCAAAGGTTGAGCACTGAAGCGCTTGAGTGCGCGATTCTTGAGGGCCAGACCGAACAAGAACAACGCGACCAATATCGGACCCAGAAAGAGCCCGAATAGCATGTCTGGGCGGGCAATGCGAAACTGCGGGAGGTAGCGGTCCGCTGCGATGAACAAGGCGATCCCGAACGCCCAAGCGAGCAACTCGATCGCCAACACGATCACAGCGATCACCCCGATCCGGTATGTGCCTCTCACGCTCATGGGGAAGTGCGGAAGTAGGTGCGTTCCAGCAATAGGCTTATTCCGAGCAGCACACAACCTGCCAATAGAACGCGGAAATACTCGTCGTTCCTGCGGCTGTGCTCTGTGACTTTCACGCGCGTTTTCTCCAGTTTATCGATCTCGGCATAGACGCCCTTCAGTTTTCGCTCATCCGTGGCGCGGAAGTATTTGCCACCGGTCAGGTCTGCGACTTTTCGCAACATTTCTTCGTCGATCTCCACCTGCACGTAGTCATACTTGAACTGGCCGTTGGGGTATATGGCTACGGGACTCAATGCCTTACCACGTGTGCCCACTCCGATGGTATAAACGCGCACGCCGAACTGCTGTGCGATCTGGGCCGCATCGAGTGGCTGAATAGTACCGGCATTGTTCACTCCATCCGTGAGAAGGATGATGACTTTGCTTTTGGTATCACTATCGCGCAACCGGTTGATAGCTGTTGCAAGGCCCATACCTACAGCGGTTCCTCCATCGATAAGCCCGCTGCGCGCTTTCAGGAAAAGGTCGTTGAGCACCGTATGGTCGGTTGTCAGCGGACATAGTGTGAAGGCCTCGCCTTCGTACACCACAAGCCCGATGCGATCGTTCGGCCTATCATCGATAAAGCGCATGGCCACGTTCTTGGCGGCTTCGAGACGATCCGGTTTGAAATCCTTGGCCAACATGCTCGCGCTGAAGTCCATGGCGATCATGATGTCGATCCCATCGCGTTGTTCATTACGCCAGTTGTCCTTGCTCTGCGGGCGAACCAATGCGAGGATCAAAAGTCCCAAGCCAGCAAGCGCGATAACGAAGGGTAAATGACGAAGGCGAGCCTTCAGGTCGAATGGGCCACTCACGAGAACACTGGCCGTGCTCAGCGTTACACGGGGTTGCCGCTTGTCTCTGCGCCAAAAGTACCAAATGCTGAGTACTGGAACCGCAGCCAACCCCCACAGCATTTTCGGAGAGGCCAACTCAAAGTGCCGCCATAGCCACCATGCCAAAGCACCCAACGCCGCATGCACGAGCAGCAGCAGCAGAACAAGCGGGAGAAGTTCACGAACGCTGCGCATCGCTCGGGGTCTCCGTGGTTTGTTGGACAAGTTTGACGGCGCCGATCATGAGTTGCTCGTTCTCCGTGGGCAGGGGTGACCACTTGGCGAACTTCACCATATCGGCCATACGCAGCAGATTGGCAAGTTGCTCGCGCTGCCCAGCGCCCATAGAACTCAGCTGCAAGGCTGCGATCAACTCATCCGTGGTGCTTTCCATGGCCGGAACTCCGAAGCGTTCTTCGATGTAGCCGCGCAAGATGTCGGTAACTCCGCTCTGATAGTCTTTCACAAAGCCTTGTTGCCAGAGTTTCTTCTTGTCGAGATGATCAAGCGCTAACAGTGCGCGCACATGCGCTGGTTTTTCCGGCTCCACAGTCGTCCTGACTTGTCCGGGTTTCCGCTTGCGACGAACAAGCCAGATAATGAACGTCGTCAAAGCGGCCAAAGCAGCAGCACCGCCTGCAACCCATGGCCAGTTTTCGCGAAGCCAATCCTTCCATAAGTACGGCACCTCGTAGATCTCCTTGATATCCTTGATCGCACCCGCAGTGTCCACCTGAACGGTGTTCACGGTGATCAGCATGGCCTCGGTTTCGGTCGTATCGCCATTGATCACAAAACGGAATGGAGGCACCGCCCAATATCCGCTGTCCCAAGAGGTAATGGTGATCGTGCGGGTCTGTTTGAAGAGATATGGATCGTTCTCTTTGTTCGGAAGGATGGTGTCCACGCCACTGTCGTGAACCACTTCCAAATGCTGGGTCAGGGTATCGCTTACCGCTGGCCATTGGACGGATCCTTGCTGACCTTGGTCAACGCGATACGTAACGCTCAGGTCGATGTTCGCCTGCTGGCCAATGAGGATAAGGTCCTTATCCAGTTTCATCTCAGGCTTTATGTCCTGGGCGAACGCCGAGAAGGTCAGAAGCAACGGTACAAGCGACAAACCGTGTGCTGCCAGTGATCGCGACCGCAGCATGCGTAGCCGACAACCGACAACCGCGAACTGCCATCCTGAAACCTTACTTCTCTTCAGCATCAGTCTCGTTGCCGGAACAAATTCATCAATGGCCTCACATATCCTTCGCGTGTGCTTATCACGGCATAATCCACCCCAGCACGGCGCAGGGCATCGCGCGTTCGTGCTTGCAGTTTCAACGCTGCTGCGCGGTAATGAAGTTGGATCTTCTTGCTGCTCGTGTTCACCCAACGGGAGGTTCCCGTTTCGGGATCCGTGAATTGCACCAGTCCCATGGCGGGCAAGTCCTGCTCGCGAGGATCGGTAGTGCGCAACACGACCAGGTCATGCTTTCGGTTCGCGATCTTCAATGCGTCGTCGTACCCTTCATCCATAAGGTCACTGATCAGAAACGCGATGCTGCGTTTCTTGATCACACTGTTCAGGTACTTCAAGGCACCCACCACGTTGGTGCCTTTGTGTTTTGCCCGGAATTCCAACAATTCTCGCACGATCCGCAGAATGTGCCCGCGCCCTTTCTTCGGCGGGATGAACAGCTCCACTTGGTCGCTGAACAGGATGAGGCCCACTTTGTCGTTGTTCTTGATGGCGCTGAACGCGATCGTGGCACACGCCTCAGTGATCAATTCACGCTTCAATTGGTTCTCGGTGCCGAACTCACCACTACCGCTCACATCGGCCATCAGCACCACAGTGAGCTCCCGTTCCTCATCGAATATTTTGATGTGCGGCTTTCCGGTTCGAGCGGTCACGTTCCAATCGATCGTACGCACCTCATCTCCGGGCACATATTCCCGCACTTCACTGAAGGCCATACCACGTCCCTTGAACGCACTGTGGTACTCACCACTGAAAATGTGATCGCTCAAGCCACGGGTCTTCAGCTCGATGCGTCGAACCTTTTTGATCAGGTCCTTGGTATGTTGAACGGTGCTCACTTGGAGGCGATCGCCAACTATGTTCAGGGCACTTCAACCGTGTTCAAGACACGATCGATGATCTCTTTCACACTGATGTTCTCCGCTTCAGCTTCGTACGTAAGGCCGATCCGGTGACGCATCACATCCGGACAAACCGCGCGAACATCTTCGGGTATCACGTAACCACGGCGTTTCGTGAACGCCAGCGCCTTCGCGGCCAAGGCCATGTTGATACTTGCGCGTGGGCTTCCACCGAAACTGATCAAGCTGGTCAGATCGCCGAGTTTGTACTGATCAGGCTTTCGAGTGGCATACACGATGTCCACGATGTAGTGCTCGATCTTCTCGTCCATGTACACCTCTCGAACAAGTTGACGTGCATGCACGATGTCCTGCGGCGTGATCACTTTCTGCGGTTGCGGAGCAGCACCGGCACGCGTGTTCTGGCGGATGATGAGCTTCTCTTCTTCCTTGCGCGGATAGTCCAGCACCACTTTCAACATGAAACGATCCGTCTGTGCCTCGGGCAGGGGATACGTGCCCTCCTGCTCGATCGGGTTCATTGTGGCCATCACCAGAAATGGCTCGGGCAGTTTATAGGTGGTGGAACCAATGGTGACCTGTCGCTCTTGCATGGCCTCGAGCAATGCGCTTTGCACCTTGGCCGGGGCTCTGTTGATCTCATCCGCGAGAATGAAATTGCTGAACAACGGTCCCTTTTTTACACTGAATTCCTCATTTCGCTGGCTGTACACCAACGTGCCGATAAGGTCGGCTGGCAGAAGGTCAGGCGTGAACTGGATTCGGCTGAAGGCCACATCGATCACCTCGCTCAAGGTTTTAACGGCCAGTGTTTTCGCCAGACCGGGCATGCCTTCC
>JANNYL010000586.1:0-13003 GCA_031410075.1 Flavobacteriales bacterium | reverse complement strand
CCTTTGTGGTCCCTGTCTTCGTTGAGTTCAACAACCCGT
Source organism: Flavobacteriales bacterium (assembly GCA_031410075.1). Taxonomy (GTDB): domain Bacteria; phylum Bacteroidota; class Bacteroidia; order Flavobacteriales_F; family PHOS-HE28; genus PHOS-HE28. The sequence continues at coordinate 12,964 of JANNYL010000586.1, read as the reverse complement.
TCCCGCTCCTCATATTGTGGCCCATGAAGCAGCTGCTCCGCGACATCCGCGCATGCACCGTTTGCGCGAAGCATCTCCCGCTCGGCCCGCGACCGGTCCTGGCGGCCAGTGCGACAAGCCGCGTGATCATTATTGGCCAAGCACCTGGGCGCATCGTGCACGGCAGCGGTGTTCCATGGGACGACAAGAGCGGCGACAATCTTCGGGCGTGGTTGGGCGTGACCAAGGAGCAGTTCTACGACCCGGGGCTCTTCGCGTTGGTGCCCATGGGCTTCTGCTATCCGGGCAAGGGCACAAGCGGAGATCTTCCTCCGCGCCCGGAATGCGCGTCGCTCTGGCACGCGACGTTGCTCGCCGCCATGAAGCAAGCGAAGCTCACGATCCTCATTGGACAATACGCGCACGCTCACTACCTCGGTGAAAGTGCGAAGTCTTCGCTCACCGAAACGGTGCGTGCGTTCAAGCACTACCTGCCGCGATACTTCCCACTCGTTCACCCATCACCGCGCAACAACATCTGGCAGGCGAAGAACCCGTGGTTCGTGAAGGAGGTGTTGCCGGTTCTGAGCGCTGTCATCAAAGACATCAAGGGGTAGTCTTTGCGTTGATCCTTTTGAGGACCTCTTGCAGTGGACCACTGCGGCAACCATTTACTGGATGATCGGTCGACCATAACACTTTGTGTTTGCACACAGTGTGATGCCAGTGACTACGAAATATCCGCGCCGCTCTGCAGTGATCAAGGTTTGCGCAGCATGAAAACCCGACCTTGCGGCCAATGCGAGGGATATTGCTGCTGACCATTACTTGCTCGATCGCTCTCGGCATACATGCACAGGACAGTACCTATTGCACGAGCACGGTGCTTGGTCAAGGGCGCCCAAAGGCCTTTGAATTCAATTACAGCCGCGTCGTGGATTACTCAGTCGATACGCGGGACGTGGTGAACGATAGTCTCCAATTCAAGAGTGAAGTGCGCCGTAATCGCCGCATCGACATCAAGGCGCGTATACCCTTGCTCATTCGGCCGGACTGGAAGATCTCCCTCGGTCTGGGCTATCTGGTGGAGAACTACAGTTTCGAGCAGTTCAGCGGACCGGCGACGCCCTTGCTCGAACAACTGGAGGACCGGCCCCTGCGCTCCTTGTCCACCACATTATCCGCAGCGCGGTACTTCAAGCGAACATATCTCCTATCACGCTTCCGCGCCAGCCTGGACCACGACGGAGTGGAGTCCCCTTCGCGAGATGACAATCCCATCAAGTACACCGCCATCGGCTTCTTCGGCTGGAAGCATAATGCGAATACGACTTTTGGCGGAGGGATCGCATTCTCGTACTTGCTGGGTCGCGCGCAACTATTGCCCATCGCCGGATACAGCCACACCTTCAACCGCCATTTCGGTATCGAGCTGCTCCTTCCACAGAGCGCGAAAGCACGCTTCAACCTCGGGGACAAGAACCTGCTGTATGCCGTGGCCGAGATCGAAGGTGCGAACTACAACATCGCCTTCTCTGGACAACCGCTCGATGGAACGTTCTTCCTCGAACGGAGTGCGCTCCGTGGATCCGTTCGGTTCGAGCGCGAACTGCACGACTGGTTATGGTGCGGCTTCGATGCGGGTATCGTCCGGGTGCTCAACCTCACGCTCGTTACCGACCATGGCATCGATCGCGGTAAGACGGTTATCGGTACACGCGTGAACGAAGCATTGTTCTTCGGGGCGTCCATCTTCATCGTGCCACCGAGGAAGATGATGAATTAGGCTCGCCATCCTTGCAATAGCTTTCCGCCATGCGTGTACTTCTCTTCGCACTTGCCTTGCTCACACTGCTCGTATCGCGTGCCCAATCACCTGCGCACATCCTGTACCTCGTTGGTGATGCCGGTGAGGCGGGACCGGAATTCAGCCAACCCGTGCTTGACCTTGTGAAGCAGGTCTCTGCAATGGACAGCGCGAAGGCGCGCACCCTGCTTTTCTTGGGCGACAACATCTATGAATTCGGTCTGCACAAGAAGGGGCATAAGAGCCGCGCGCAGGACGAACACAACATCGACGTGCAGATCCAGTTGATGAAGGATTTTGATGGCAAGAGCTACATCATTCCCGGAAACCACGACTGGCGACAGGGCAAGGAACATGGCCTCAACTATGTGAAGCGACAGGAGGAGTACATCGAGAAAGCGTTGGATCGCAAGGCGTTCAAGCCTGATGGCGGTTGTCCGGGTCCAGAGGTGGTGAAGTTGGGCGATAACGCGGCGCTCGTGCTGATGGACACGCAATGGTGGCTGCATGGGCATCGGCGCAGCGAAGGGGAGAAGGACGGGTGCCCTGTGGCCATGGAGAGCGATATGCTGAAGGCGATGGGTGAAACCTTGAAGGACAATTCGAGCAAACGCATCATCGTGGCCGGGCATCATCCGCTCTACACGTATGGCAGCCATGGTGGTTACTTCCCGTTACGTGAGCATTTGTTCCCGCTCACGGCGATCAACAAGAAGCTGTACGTGCCATTGCCGGGCGTGGGCAGTATTTATCCTGTTTACCGTGGCTTGATCGGCGATGTTCAGGACGTCAACCACGGCAAGTACCGCGCCTTGCGCAATGGCATGCAGGGGCTTTTCAAACAGTATCCGGGGCTGGTCTATGCGGCCGGTCATGAGCATGCTTTGCAGTACAGTACCGTTGATGGCGTGCATCACGTGGTGAGCGGTGCGGGCGCGAAGAACACCTGGCTGAAGAAGTCGCGCCGGTTGAAGTTCGGGAGGAGCGAGCGGGGTTTCGCGCGCATCGTGGTGAGCCCCGACGGAGCGATGCGACTTGATTTCTTCACAGTGAGCGGTGGTGTGCTGCCTGTGTATTCACAACCGATCGAGGGAGCACTGACGGTACCACCGGTCGCAAGCACCGAACGCCCCAAGCCCGTCCTCTTGGATAGTGTGACAGTAGTCTCGAACGCGGATCTCGCGGCTTCAGGCTTGCATAAGCTGTTCTTCGGAAAGCTCTACCGCGATGTGTGGACCGCACCCATCCAGGTTCCGGTGCTGGATCTCGACACCGCTTTCGGTGGCCTCAGCGCTGACAAGAAGGGCGGCGGACTGCAAACCCGTTCGCTGCGGTTGAGCGGAAAGGACAACCACGACTACGTGCTGCGAACCATCAAGAAATATCCGGGCCTTGCGCTTGCGCCGGAGTTCCGGGGCACCCTTGTGGAAGAGTTGGTGAGCGACGGGATTGCGGCAAGCCATCCCTACGCGAGTATCGCCATCGGAACCCTCGCGGATGCCGTGAAGGTGTTGCACACCTCACCGAAGATGGTGTTCGTACCAGACCATCCGGCATTGGGGCCGTATCGAGATGATTTCGCCAATTCACTCTGTTTGTTGGAAGAACGCACCGATGGTGATTGGTCCGACAAGGCTTCGCTCGGCGCATCGAAGGAACTGGTGTCCTCTGCCGATCTCATTACCGCGCTGCGTACCTCACACAAGGCCAGCTTGGATGATCGCGCGATGCTGCGTGCGCGCCTTTTCGACAACCTCATCGGCGACTGGGACCGCCATGATGATCAGTGGCGATGGGCCAGCTACGAGCATGGCGACCACACGATCTACAAGCCCATCCCGCGCGATCGCGATCAGGCTTTCTTCACCCAGAACGGGATCCTCCCCAGCATTGTGAATCGCAAGTGGGCGATCGGCAAATTCCAATCCTTCGGTCCGCAGATCCGCGACATCCGCGGGCAAAACTTCAATGCGCGTTACCTCGACCGGGCTTACCTCACGGAATTGGAATGGCCCGCATGGAAGGCGATCGCGGACAGCATGCGCAGCGAACTTTCCGATGCGACGATCGAGCGCGCGATCCGCCTGCTTCCCGCTGCGGCCTATGCGGCAATGGGCGAACGCGTGATCGCCGGATTGAAGGCACGGCGCGATGACCTTGAGCGCATTGCCCGCCGCCACTATGAGGTGCTCGCGCGCCAGGTGGATGTGGTCGGCACGGACGGCGATGAGTTCTTCGAGATGAAGCGACTGAACAAGGACGAGACCGAGGTGAACGTGTACGATCGGGAGAAGGGGAAGAAGGTGAAAGGCAAGCGGTACTTCCACCGCGTCTTCAAACGAGGTGAAACGAAGGAGATCCGCATCTACGGCCAGGAGGGGAATGATGAGTACCGCATCGATGGCAACGTCCGCAAGGGGATCCGCATCCGCATCATCGGGGGCACCGAGAAGGACAAGATCCAGGACAGCAGCAGCGTGGCCGGATGGAGCCATAAAACGGTGGTGTACGAGACGGGTTTCGGCGAGAAGTCGAACAAACTGCAACTCGGAAAAGAAGCTCGCCTCGTGCGCAGTGCACATGCCGACGCACTTGACTACGAGCGCGAGGAATATGTGCCGGATGTACTGATGCCGCTGGTGAGCATCGGTGCGAACCCGGATGATGGTCTCTTCCTTGGTGGCGGTTTCCGCTTGACCAAGCAAGGGTTCAAGGTGGCCCCGTTCAAGTGGCGACACCAGTTCCTCGGCAGCTATGCGTTGCAGACCGGTGCGTTCCGTGTCACCTACAAAGGCCGTGTGAACCACGCGATCGGCCGCAATGATCTCGGCCTCGACCTTGGCGTTTTCGCTCCGGACTTCAATTTCAACTTCTTCGGTTTCGGCAACCGCACGGAAAAATCGGCGGTGGCGAGCGATTTCCGCTACCGCATCGATCTCATCGATTTGAAGCCCTACATCGAACGACGCTTGGGTTCAGCGCAACGTGTTCGTTTGCAGGCCCGCTACCTGGCGGCAGGGCAGGGTAGACTGGTCAGTTCATTGGATGACGACAAGGCGCTCGCCGAACTCACAGAAGTGGACTACCTGGGCGGATCGCTCACATACGCATTGGAGAATGTGGACGCCGTGAACGACCCCGGGCAAGGCATCCGCTTCATTGCTGAAATGGACATGCACAATGAGATCGAACGCGATCGCACGATCCTCGGTGCCGGCGCCGCGCTCACGTTCTACTTCCCGATAGAATGGCTTGGGCCGCGCAGTGTTTTCGCCCTGCGCGCTGCGGGTTACCGTCGCGATGGCCTTGTTGATCCTGTGCTGGCGCGCAGCATTGGTGGTGGAGAAGAGGTGCGCGGTATGCGGCGCACGCGCTTCAGTGGTAATAGCAGTGCCTATGGTAATGCCGAGTTGCGCGTGGATCTGTTCCGTGCGCGCAATGCGGCGCTTCCGTTCAAAGTGGGTCTTACCGCTTTCGCAGATGCGGGCCGCGTGTGGGCCGATGGTTTGGATGAGCACTTCTGGCATAGCGCCGTTGGTGGAGGCTTCTACATCAGCCCGCTCAACATGCTCGTGCTGAACGCCAGCTACGCTGTGAGCGATGATGATCAAGTGTTCGACTTGCGGCTCGGATTCTTCTTCTGAAGCACAGCTGCATTGCGCGGGCTGACTTCATACCTCACACCTTATCTCGGCTTCATCGTCTCCCACATCGTAATAGCCACCGTGGCGATGAGTCCGCACAGGAATACGGCGTACGTGATGCGAAGGAAGGTGTACTTGCGCTGCAGTACCTGGCCGAGGAAGTAAAGGTCCATGGTCATGGATGCGTACAGATCATCCGGCGTTTCCATCAGGTGACGGATGCTCGCGTCGAATTCGCTGAGCTTCATCGCATGGAAATTCCCGAAGAAGAGCACGTTCCGCTCGCGGCGTTGCACCTGCTGGCGCGTGGTCATCCCACTACCGGTCTTGGGGATAGTGGCGATGGTAGCGAAGATGATGGCCGCGAGACTTGTCCCCAGCAAGCTCACCGTGGGCCACAGGAACTGAGGGTTGTTGTCCAGCTTCGGCAGTAGGCCGGTCATCGTCACGGAGATGATCAGCGCGTTCACGCTGAGCATGATGTTCGCCTTGTTGTCCGCGATCTGGCTGAGCATCGCATGGTTCTTCATCGTGGTACGGAACATCGTTTCGATGCCACGCTCAGCGCTTTTCTTCTTTTCCTTCGGCACCGCAGTAGGCGACGCTCCGACCATGACCTCCGCTTCAGCCTTCTTCTTCTTCTCTTCCTTGCTTTCTTCCTTTTTCGCTTCGAGTTCCGCAGCGATCTCCTTCAGCCACGTCAGATTCTTCGCTTTGCCCGGGTTCCACAGCGTCTGTGCTTCCGATGAACCGTAAGCAGTGCGTTCCATGAAGGCGATGTTCTCTTCGAGCCACTTGCGTTTCTTCATCGGCTCTCCGGTCATCGCCTCCCGCTCTTCCCGCAAGTTCTTCACGGAAGTGGGAAAGCTCTCTTCCGCCAGGTGCGCCATGTCCGAGTCGCGCATCAGTTGCTCCAGCGGGTTGTTCGCTTTGCCGGCCAGGTCGGTGGAATGGATCAGCCCGCGCACCCGATCCATCATCCCTTGCGACGCGTTCTCTTTCGCTAGGAAGGCGACGGCGAGCTCTGCGCTGCGGAGTTCATGCCCATTGGCGCCCATGTCCATTCCCAAGTCGTGGAACCAGGCCGAAAGGATGAGCGCTTCCCGTTCTTCTGGTGCCAGCTTCGCGGCCTCTGATAACATCTCGGCGCCCTGAACCACGTCCGTGATATGATCGATATTGTGGTAGGTCAGTGTGGCTGGAAAATGTTCGGCCACATGCGCTCGGACATGTTTTTCCGCCCGCTGGATCAGTTCGCTCATGGGATCGCCAAGGTAGCAGCGCGCTCAGTTCAAGCCGCGTTCAATGCCGTGGATGGTCACGTACTCTTGTTTGCCCTTCAGTAGAACGCTGCCCACAGGTTCTGTCAGCAGTCCATTCGGGCGAGCGCCGTCGAAGAGGACCAACAGTTCGTCGCTCACGAGCAGTTCACGACCGAATTCATTGCACACACCTTGTATGCGGGCTGCGGTGTTAACTGTATCACCATGGTACGCGATCTCGCGTTTGATCTCGCCGATCTCCACGGCTGTTACATCGCCCACATGAAGCCCTGCCTTGAATTCCGGGACCAAGCCGTAGTTGCGGCGGTACTCTTCGCTCCGCGCCCGGATGGCATCGCTCACTGCGTGGAAGAGGGTCAGGCAATTTCCATTGTGCAGACCGTCCGGTACGCTCCAGGTGAACACCACTTCATCGCCTACGTACTGGTAGATCTCCGCGTCATGTTTGGGCACCATCGTGTTCACGTCGTGGAAGAGGTCACGCACCATCGAACTGTATTTCAGATGTCCCAGCTGCTCGGCGTACGTAGTGCTGGCGCGCAGGTCCATGAACATGAAGATGCGGCGCTCTACCACAGGTTTCCGGTAACGGCCCAATAGCAATGGCATCAACACGCCCGGGCCGAACGTGTTGTTCACCTGCTTGATGAAGGAGATCAGCAGGTTGGCGACCACGCAATAGATGCTCAGGACGGCAGCCCAACCCAATTCACTTTCCATGGTCATCGCCAGCCCCATGCGTGCGAAGGTTTCCGAGAAAACCAGACGGTGCAGATAGATCGTGACACCGATGATGATCACGAGCGCACCTGTGTAGGCCAACGTCTTCAGCAGGATCCGTTGGCCAAGCGATAGCCGCACGGTCAATTTGCGCTCGATGGTGTAATCGATCAGCCCGAGCATGGTGCCATAGATGATCGCGGCACCCACGGCCATCCAGAACTGTGGCCAATACGGCAAATTGACCACGCTCGTGAATACCTTGGATACCGCATCGATCACCAGGTGGATCAACGTTATGAGCAGCACATTGGCCAGGATCCAGAAGTTCACCTGGATAATGATCTCGCTCAGCACCGGGTAGCGGAACGCGAAGTGCCGCGCTCGGCTCCGGTAGTCCGAAACGCTGGAGGTGCTCATGCCACAAAGATGACGACAGGGCCTGGAAATACTTCAACGCGCTGCGGATACGATACATCGATCACTTGCTTCCGTCATCAGTCGCCACGCCAGCAGATCCCGAAGGCGGAAGGATCCGGCGGTATGCGCGGCAACGCTTGCGCGTCGCGGTTCCTGGGCCATCGGTCCGTGTTCGCCACAGTCTTTATACTCCCACTGTGAACAGATGCACCCGCTCGTCTTTGCCTTTCAGTTGGCGCTCGCCGATCTCGCGGACGAGGAAGCGGTCGTCAAGTGGAAGACGCTTCATCAGCACATCGGAGACGAGCAGGTCCACTTCGTTCTCGTTGCAGAGGCTTTGGATCCGCGCGGTCGTGTTCATCACATCGCCAGTGAAGATGATGTCTTTGCGCATCGACCCGATCTCGCCTGTGGTCACATGGCCGCAGTGCAGGCCGGCCTTGAAGCCCGGAACCGAACCGAAGTCCTTCTGGTAGCGCGGTGCCTCACGTTCCAACTTCGATTTGATGCGGAAGAAACACGCCAAGCAATCGTTGTTGCGTATCCCGTCTTCCATGGTCCATGTGATCACCACTTCATCACCCACGTACTGATAGATCTCGCCAGATGACTCCTGGATGGCCTCGGTCATGTCCGCATAGTAGCGCTTGAGCAGCTCGAAATAGGCGATGTGCCCCATCTGTTCGGCGATCGTGGTGGACGACTTCATGTCCAAGAACATGAATATGCGGTCCTCTTCCCGTGGCTTGTGGTAGCGACCCGTGAAGAAATTCCGGAGCACCCCGTGCCCGATATGCTGGCCGAGCTCCGCGAGCAACAAGCTCATGGTGACCGTAGCGCCGATGTAAACAACGATGATCCAGAACGTATAGTCCGTGAGGGTAAGCCCACGTTCCTTTGCAGAATGCCCATAGGCGGCTTGAATGCCGACGTATCGTGCATAGGTGATCGCATTCAATCCGATGAGGAAAAGAACAATGGAGCCCAGATAGATCGTCGTCTTGGCCAACATGTTCCCGATGAACGACCAGTCTTTGAACCACTTCGAGAGGAAGTACACTTCCAGTGTTCCCATCAAGAGCCCCATGATGACCGATGACAGGCTGATGGTGACCAAGTTGGTCTTGAAATCATAGGGCTTCCCCCGCAGCGGATATGACCCGCTATCCGCAAGGAGGCCTTTTTCCAACAGGGTGTACAAGATCCCGAAAACAAGCCAGAAGATCCCGAACTGGAGTATCCGGTCGATGCGGTCCCTGTGTTTTACGGATATCATGTGATCTTTTGGAGAACGCGCTCAAAGTAGAACCTTGTACCGGTCTTTTCGTGTTGGTCTGGGCCGATCTTAAATCGGTCGGTCAGCTTACCCGAACTGCAGTGGTCGATCAGCCCGCTGATCGTGTCAGCACATGAGCGTCATTCTGAGGATCACATTGGCTCTGCGAGATCCGATGGCCGTTATGCTGCCGGAGTTGTGAACCTCACTTCGCCTTTGCGACCCCTCTTACAGTATGCGCGGCGGTTTTCGCTTGCAGGGTCAGCTGTGCGCGCACTATGGATTCCAGATGCACCAACCGTTGGTAGGCTTCCATTTGTTTGTTGTAGCGTTTCAGATCGGCTTCGTTGAGCGCACCGACATTCCGCAGGTCCATTTTATCGCTCAAGTCGTGCACTTTCACCCGGATGGCCAAACTGTTCTTGGACACGCGGTCTATATATGTCTCGTAGTCTTCCGGTTCGATCCGTGTTATGTGCGTGAGGGCCTCAAGTACGTTCTCCGGATAGCCCTTTTCCCGCAGGTTTTCTACCGTGAGGTCGGAGCGTTCCAGCACATCGTGCAGCGCACCAAGCAGTTGCTCGTCCAGATCTCGACCACGGACCATTACACGGAGCACGTGCAGTATGTACGGTTGTTCGAAGCGGTCGACTTGATCAATATGCACCTTGGCCGCCAATCGCACGGCCTTGTTCAAGAGCTTCACCATGGCGGCAAAATAGGCATATCGTTCTCGAATTACTCTTGCGATCGGTGCCGAATGCAGCAAGCGTTACCACATAAAAGCGCGTCTGTTCAAATGAAGAGGCGGTAGGTCGCGGTCTATCGCTTTGGATGTTGGTGTTTTTTGATCGGGTGTATTCCTTGCTTCTTCGAGCCAAATGGTTCAAGCAAAGGCGCTACCCATTTCTCCAAAGTGCTTCTCTTTCTCGGGAGCGATCGATCTTTCAGATGCCGTTTGTGCAGGTTGTTGATGACTACCATGCGATATTCCTGAAGTTGAGCGGAGCCTCTGCAAGTGGCGCGTATCGTGGTAATGCGCTGCCTTTACCTTGCCTGACGCGGCTTTCGCGAATGTTTATTATCCAAGGATCGTCGGCCAAGGGTTCGAAAGGGTCTAGATTCGCGGCCTCAAACCCGGCCCTTTTGGCTGGGGGGTAAAAAACAAGTAGTACAATGGCAAGTGGTAAAGTGAAGTTCTTCAACACGGAGAAAGGTTTTGGTTTCATCGCCCCAGATCAAGGCGGTCCAGATGTTTTCGTGCATAAGTCAGGGACCCGTGAGGACCTCTACGAAAATGACATGGTCACTTTCGAAGTAGAGCAAACCCAAAAAGGCCTCAGCGCGATCAACGTGCAGAAGTCGTAAGGTCTCTCCTAACTGAGAACTACGAAGCCCTGGCGAAAGCCGGGGCTTTGTCTTTGTACCCAACTCTTCTCATCGGTCCAGCAGCTAGCGTGATGACCACCAAGTTCTTCACATAGGTTGTTATCACGCTAGGTCATCACTCGTACCAATAACTCGCGCAGCAATTCTCCATCGGCTGCGCTCGCGTTGCCAACGCCTTTGCTGTTGAGGTCCGCTTCGCGCAGCAGGTGCTGTATCTCTTTGATCTTCTCCAAGGGATACTGGCGCGCGGCATTCGCGTAATCACGGACAAAGAAGGGCGGCACTTTCAATGCTGCCGCCAGCTCGTTCTGTTGCAGCCCGCCACTGGCGTGCACGATGCCCAGCTTTCCGAAATAGCTGCTCAGCAATCCCACGCTCAGGAAAAGTTTGTGCTCCTTGTCAGTGGCCAGGAAGTGCGCTATCGTCTGCGCTTTCAAATGGTCCTTTGCGCCAATGGCGTTCTGCAGTTCGAAGATGTTGTAGTCCTTGCTGATGCCAACATTGCGCTGGATCAGGTCGCTGGTTATCGTGCCATTCTCCTCTGTCACGATGCACAGCTTCTCCACTTCATTGGTCAACTTGCCCAAGTCGGTTCCCAAGTGGTCCGCCAAGAGCTTTGATTCCACCGGGCCGATCTTTCTCTTGTGGTACTTCACATAGGCTTGGATCCACTCCGGCAACTTGTCCTCTTTCAGTTTGTCGCTAACGAATACCACGTTCTTCTTCGCGAGGTCCTTCAGCCAGGTTTTTCGGCCATCGGCCTTTTTGTGTTTGTACAGGATCACCAGTACCGTGGTGGGCGTAGGGTTCTTGAAATAGGCTTCCAGTTTGTCGAACGCATCGATCCGCCAGGACTGTGCTTCACGCACGATAACCACTTGCCGGTCCGCCATCATCGGGTACCGCAGACAGGTGTCTTTCAGTTGGTCCGCATCGCAATCGCGACCGTAGAGTATGCTCAGGTTGAAATCCCGCTCGTGTTCTTCCAGCGCGCTCTTTTCGATCTCTTCGGCAACGCGATCGATGAAATAGCTCTCTTCTCCGTGCAGGAAATACACCGGCTTGAAGGCCTTTGCACGAACGTCCTTAACGATCTTCTTGAAGTCGTCGGTGGTGCTCATTATGCGAGAGTGCTAATGAGTTCGGAAGTTGGAACGCGGATGAACGCTGATGAATATGACACTCGCGGATCGGATAGCCGCTCGATCACTTCAGGGGTATTATCGGTGTTTATCATAGCCATCGATATGATCAGTGTTGGCATTCACGGCTACTCAAAGCGCAAGTGCTTCACACTGCGGCCATGGTTGATCACATCTCGCAGGCTTTCTACGCCGATACGCACGTGGCGCTCTACGAAGTTGCCCGTGACTTTCGCATCGCTGGCGCTGGTCTTTACCCCCCACGGCATCATGGGCTGGTCGCTTACGAGCAAAAGCGCACCGGTCGGGATCTCGTTATGGAAGCCCGTTATGAAGATGGTCGCGGTTTCCATGTCGATGCCCATGCACCGCATGCTGCGTAGTTTCTCCTTGAACTTGTCATCATGTTCCCAAACGCGGCGATTGGTGGTGTACACAGTGCCGCTCCAATAATCCAATTCCATGTCGCGGATAACGCCGCTCACTGCGCGGTGGATCATGAAGGAGGGAAGTGCCGGTACTTCCTTCGGGAAGTAATCCTCGCTCGTTCCTTCTCCGCGGATCGCCGCGATCGGCAGGATCAGATCGCCCAGTTCGTTCTTCTTTTTCAAGCCGCCGCATTTGCCCAGAAAGAGCACTGCCTGCGGATGGATCGCACCCAACAGGTCCATCACCGTTGCCGCGTTCGCACTGCCCATGCCGAAGTTGATCATGCACATGTCTTCGGCGATGGCCACTTGCATGGCTTTGTCCTTACCGAAAACCTGGGCGCCGGTTTGTTGCACGAACAGGTCCACGTAGTTGCTGAAGTTCGTGAGCAGAATATGGGGCTTGAATTCTTCCAAGGCTACGCCGGTGTAGCGTGGTAGCCAGTTGCGGACGATATCTTCTTTACTGTTCATTGTTGTGGATTTTACGCAGAGGCGCAAAGAGCGCTGGGTTGCGCACGGCAGGTGGGGTCGAAAGGTTCGAGCCGCGCACGTTTTCCTCTGCGTTCCTTTGCGCCCTCAGCGCCTCAGCACTTAGAGTTGAACGATGCAGCCTCTCAACCTTCCAGACCATGGTGTCAAACTTAGGCACGACGCCGAAGGTGATGGCATTTGGGATCCCTTGCGGAAGAAGTGGCTTGTGCTTACCCCAGAGGAATGGGTGCGTCAACACGTGCTCAATCACCTGATCCACGACCTGGGCTGCCCGGCATCCTTGATCTCGCTCGAACACACGATCTCGCTCAATGGCCTGACCAAACGGGCCGATATCGTGGTGCATGATCGCAGAGCGAAACCATTGTTGCTCGTGGAATG
>JANNYL010000585.1:0-3358 GCA_031410075.1 Flavobacteriales bacterium | reverse complement strand
AAAGGCCAACCGGCCACGCCCGCCGCCTTCTGCTGCTTCACCCAGGTCGATCAGCCTGGCCGTATGCTCGTCGTGAAAGGATCCGCTGTACAGATAGACCACGCGGTCGCCTCGCATCGCGGTGAACAACGAATGGGCGATAGGAAGCTGCATGCGAGGGGCGAAATATACCCGGCATAGGGCTGCCCATACCGCTGCTGGATCCTGCCTTTTCAGCTGTACTGTTAGCCAATGATATCTTGCCACCGATGTCGTTCGGGCTGAAAAGGACCAGCTGAGCCATCGGCGCACATGACCTCGACAGCCTTGATCGAACAAGCCCGCTTATTCGTGCGCAGGCACTTTGCTCGAGACATCCCCAAGTGGATGGCGTTCCATGATCTTGATCATACACTTGAGGTAGCCCGTTTCTCCCAGTCTATCGGAAGAGGTTCAGGACTTTCTGAGCAAGCGGTCCGTGAGCTGGAACTGGCTGCCTTGTTCCACGATACAGGCTATGCGCGATCTTATAAAGGCCACGAGGAGAAGAGCGTGGTGATAGCAACTGCATTCTTACGCGAACATGGAGGCAGTACCAGGTTGATAGCGCAAGTGAGGGCGTTGATCCTGAGCACTCGTGTAGCGGAACGTCCGCGCTCCTTGGGGCAACGTGTGCTCCGGGATGCCGATAGTGCCAAGGCAGGGCAAGCGGATTTCGAGGCAAAGAGCCAACGACTTCGGACCGAATTCGAGCATCAGCGCCGAAAGAAGATATCCGCTCTTGCGTGGAACCGGGAAAACCTTGCGTACCTCCATGCGCACAAGTTCTTCACCCCGTATGCTTTGTCGCGCTTTTCGAAGCAAAAAACGCTCAATCTGCGTGCTCTTGAGCTCCGATCCAAACTCCCCGAAAAACAGGCCGTTGTTCCTCCATCGATCGCGCACCGGTTCTTCGATCGCGACCTCAGTTGGTTGGCTTTCAATGCACGCGTACTGCAAGAAGCCCAAGACGATCGTGTACCACTGCTCGAACGGCTGAAGTTCCTCGCTATCCACAGCAGCAACCTGGATGAATTCTACCGCGTGCGGGTTGCACAGCTCCGAAGTCTGCGAAAGCTGAAAAAGGACGATCGCTCGACCCTTGATGTTCCGCCGGAAAAACGCATCGAACGGATCAATGCCGAGGCACTTGAGCAGCAGCGCAGATTCGGAAGGCTTTACAGGGAACGCCTGTTACCTGCGTTGGAAAAACACGGTGTGCGCTTCCTCAGCGAGGATCGCCTGACCGCGGAACAACGTATCCACGTTGAACGATTTTTTACGGAACGAGTCTCCCCGTTGCTGCAGACCGCATCGCTGAGAACCGGCAATGCACCGTTCATCGAAGACCGCAAACTCTATCTCGTCTTCGACCTTGCCCACAAAGACAGCAAAAAGCACAAGCGTGTTCTCGTGAACGTACCCAGTGACGAACTAGGGCGCTTCATTACGCTACCCTCCAAGGGCGATCGCACAGACCTGCTTTTTCTGGATGATGCGATACGCTATTGTGCTACGAAGTTCTTCACCGGGTTCAAGGTGACCGCCTGCCATTCCATCAAGCTCTCGCGTGACGCCGAACTGTACCTGGATGAGGAATTCGCCGAGAACGTTGTGGACAAGGTTCGTCGCAGTTTGCGCAAACGCCGGACCGGCGTGCCGTCGCGATTCCTGTATGACGGTGCCATGCCCCTTGATATGCTGCGCCAATTGCGCGATCTGCTCAGTGTGAAAAAGCAGGACCTGTTGCGTGGAGGACGCTATCACAACTTCAGTGATATGATGGCCTTGCCCGTGAAAGGTCATGCCGACCTGCGTGAACCACCATTCGTGCCTGTGCGTCATGCAGCCTTCGCGAACTCGTCGGACCCGTTCGCTGTGATCCGCATGAAGGATCGATTATTGCACTTCCCCTATCATGACTTCCGGGACATCACCGAATTGCTGCGCAAGGCTGCTCGTGATCCGAAAGTGAAGACCATCGCGATCACCCTTTACCGTGTGGCTCGTAGCTCGTTGGTTTGCGAAACTCTGTTGGAAGCCGCCCGCGCTGGCAAGAAAGTAAGCGTCTTCATTGAAGTACAGGCCCGGTTCGATGAGGGCAACAACTTGTTCTGGGGGGAGGCACTGGAACAGGCCGGCGCCATAGTGAGCTATGGTCAAGAAGGGCAAAAGGTGCACTGCAAACTGTTCCTTATCGAACGCCGTGAAGGCTCGCGGACAGTGAAGTATGCCTATCTCGGTACAGGTAACTTCAACGAACGAACAGCTGCCATTTACGGTGATATGGCGATGCTCACGACCAACGCGGCCATTACCAATGATGTTGCAGGAGTGTTCCACCACCTGCGCGACCCGCGAAGTGCACCGCGTGCGAAGCATCTTATGGTGGCTCCTACGACCTTGCGCAGCGGCTTGGAAAAACTGATCGACGGCGAAATAGCCAATGCCCTTTCTGGAAAACCCGCTTCCATTTTATTGAAGCTGAACAGCCTCGAAGACCGCTCGCTGATAAGCAAATTGTACGACGCCAGTCGCGCTGGTGTGCGCATACGCCTGATCATTCGGGGAATATGCTGCCTGATGCCCGGGGTGCCCGGCATGAGCGAGCATATTGAAGTGATCAGCATTGTGGACCGCTTTCTCGAACATGCGCGTGCGTACGTTTTCCATAATGCCGGAAAGCCATTGGTATATCTCGCATCCGCCGATCTGATGGAGCGCAATATGGACCGCCGGGTTGAGGTCGCATTCCCTGTGTTGGATCCCGATCTTAAAACCGAGGTGCTGGAATTCGTGGAGCTGCAATGGCGCGATACGGCCAAGGCTCGCACTATCGATGTTACCCAGTGCAACGCTTACCGTGATCCTCGATGGAACAAGCGCAACGCCGTGCGTTCGCAACTCGTCATGTACACTCGACTGAAACCCAAGGCGAGAAAGGTCAAGAAGAAGACCACTACGAAGCGCTGAAGTCCTATCCGGCCTCCATTGTGAACGCGATCCAAATGAACGATGGGATCTTGTGCATGACCAACATAGAATCGGTCGAGCGTTGCGCTATGGATGATGTATGCGGCAAATGACATCAACAAAGAAGGCGGCCCTTATGGAACGCCTTCGTGGAGAATACCGGCCCCGGAGTTCATCCGGGGCGAACCGGTGACCTTCCCGCCTACCGGGCGGGACGCACAAGTCAGATGGCCACAAACGAAAAAGGCAGTCCTTTCAGACCGCCTCTCGTGGAGAATACCGGCCCCGGAGTTCATCCGGGGCGAACCGGTGACATTCCCGCCTACCGGGCGGGACGCACAAGTCAGATGGCCACAAACGAAAGAGG